>JAYSUY010001047.1:0-2817 GCA_043718855.1 Saprospiraceae bacterium
CACTTGGGAGTGCTTGCCGGGCGACGTGCGCAGCGATACTCCCGCGCTGCTGCCCATTTCTTCCAAACAAGCCGCCGCCCCGACCGCCGAAACAGAACCTGCCACCGCCCGCAACCGAAAGGAGCAGCAGGCGTACTTGGAATTGAACAAGATCGAGACCGCACTGCGGGGCTATCACGGCTCGAAAGGCCGCACCGCTGAAATACTCGGCTACGACAACGAGCAAAACCTGCGCGGCTTCGTGAAGACGCGCTTCGCAAAATACCCACACCTGATGGGCCGCTTCCCCGCCATCGCCGAGGCTTACTCCAAAAGCGCTTGGTGGAAAGAGGTGCCGCCAGAGTAGCCGTCAGCAGCCGCCCAGAATGGACAACTTTTAAAAAGTTGTCCATTCTTCGCACCGCACAAAATTCTCATTTTCAAGCACATAAAACTTCCAGTGCGGCAACTGACGTGGCCGCGCTGGGAGGCATTGCCCCCCGTTCCCATCATGTCCCGCCGTTACGCCCTCCGCTTTTATGCCTTCGACGGCCACCAACGCATCGTGCCGTTGCCGATGAAGGCTGGTCAAGTCATACTCAACACCGACCAACCC
This sequence comes from Saprospiraceae bacterium, assembly GCA_043718855.1. Taxonomy (GTDB): domain Bacteria; phylum Bacteroidota; class Bacteroidia; order Chitinophagales; family Saprospiraceae; genus M3007. The sequence goes on from JAYSUY010001047.1 coordinate 596, forward strand.
GACCTCCATATCTGGGCCGAGCCTGTGCGCAGACTCGGCCTGGCGAAGGAATATGGCGGCTGGCCCCCAAATTTGGACTGGCCCACCGACAACCAGCCGTCTGCCGATCATGAATCTATCATTGTTCTCTTTGTACCCACCGCTGCGCTGTCGAGCGGTCAGTTTTTTCAAGAACTCATCGGCGGGGAAACGGCTTTGCGGCGCATCGAGCCGCTGCCGGGCGGCGAGGCAAAGGGCAACCGCCCCCGCGACTACCGCCCTTCGCCCACCATCACCGTGAGTCTGGAAAACGCGATGGCGCTCTATGAAGAGTCTGCCGGGCTGGACTGCGACCCGCCCAACACAACAACATGGAAGGAACAGCGGGAAACGAACCGCCGCCTTTACAGCCTCGGCCTTGATCACCGCGTGAAGTTTCTGGACTCCAGCATCTGGCACCGCTATGTGGCCTTCGACGAGGGTTTTGAAAAAAATCTGCTGGCTCGCCTGAGCGACACAGTGATGTACAGCGACCTGCGGCTCTATCGCTCACTGGCTTCGCTGGAGTTCCAGTGCCGGATGCTGCTCAATTCCTTCATCGTGGCGCTCGGCGCCAACGGCCACCACGAGTCAGTCACGCCGTTCAAATTTCACTCCGAAACTTGGATGGCGCAGCAGTCGGAGCACATCTTGCAATTTCTCCGGGAGGAGGGCGAGGCGATGCGACTGATTGATTTGCAGCGAAACGCGCTCATTGTGGACGACCAAGCCAATCAACCGATCTCCTTGAGCGACGGCTCGCTACAGGAGGGAGATGTGGTACCCACCAAACGCGATTTGATCCAAAAATGGCTGACGAGCGGCCCGAGAATGCTGAACCTGGGCATTGACGACTTCACCGAAGGCACCGAAGGCATCATCAAGAGCGGCATAGGGAAAATGAAGTTCAAAACTTTCGACGTGATTTTTCTGGACTACCTGCTGGGCAAGGGCGGCATCCTCCGCGCCAACGGGCGCGAGTACGGCCACGAGTTCTTGCTGGAAATCGCTACCGGCCAGCAGCTGCCGCACCGAGGGCCGCTGGGCCGCTACTGGATTTTCCCGATCTCGTCGTTCCCCTTCGCCTTCGCCGACAAACTCCGCCAACTCGGCATGGAGGGCGTGAGCGACCGCTGGTACATTTCTGAAGGCGGCGACCCCATCGCTACACCCGAAATGTTCCGCTTCAATTTCCTGCGCATGGCGCTGCTCCAAATCTCGGAGTGCTACCTCTACCCGGCGGCGACGGTGCGGCTGCTAGAGCGGTTTTCGGGCATCGAAGACCGCAAGGCATGGGGCGGCGCGGTGCGCACTACAATCGAAGTCAAAGAGGTAAGCCGGAGGCTGTTGGCTACCGACCAAACGCAAGGCTCTCTTCTGGCTCGCTCTATGCGTAGTTTTTTGGAAAAACAAAAACGCTATGAGCAGCAAATGCGACACCTAAAAGCAATGGCCGCGTTGCTGGAGCGGCCATTGAACGCGGCTCGTTATATTAGCATCCAAGAACAGCAAACAAAATTTAAGGGTGGAAAGCCAGACCATCGTGCGGCGAGAATTGTAGACAAGGAAGTAAACCGTCTGTTGTCTGACATAGACACAAAGCACGAAGATACAATGAGCAAGATATCAGAAGCAATCGAAAGCCACAGAGCATTCTTGAACTTGGCTGACATGGGGCTGCTCAGTTTGCCGCCCCAGATCGGTAATTGCGTCCTGCTTGAGCACCTCATATTGTCGGGCAATCGCATCGCTATTCTGCCAACAGAGATATCTAGTTTGACTCAACTGGTTCGACTTGACCTTTCATACAACGACTTCTCCAAAGTACCCTCTCTCCTCAAAACACTGGCATCTCTCGAATGGCTTGACCTGCGGGATAACCCTGGCTTGACAGATCTAGCCGATATTTACGAGGGTAAAGAAGAAATAAAAATGCTGCTTGATAAAGCCACCCAACGCACATTGCTTCACAATTCCTTCCCTCCTTCCGCCCAGCAGCCCTAACTTTGCCCGACCTAAAGGCGCGTCTTCAACGCGCCAAAAACACAACTTCTAAATATTTCCCATGACATACGACGTCACCGTCATTGGCTCCGGGCCGGGCGGCTATGTAGCCGCCATCCGTTGCGCCCAACTGGGCATGAAAGTCGCCCTCATTGAGCGATACCCCGTACTGGGCGGCACCTGCCTCAACGTGGGCTGCA
>JAYSUY010001048.1:0-2816 GCA_043718855.1 Saprospiraceae bacterium
GAAGAAACAGGCAAAAGCCTCAAGACCAAAATGGTCGAACTCGCTGAACCTTGGCGCCCATATCGTACCATCGCCTGCCGATATTTGTGGCGGTATAAAGATACGAAATGATTGGTTGAACGTTCTTGTTCCAAATCAACCAACCGCCATCAACTAGACAAAACTGTATCAATAAAAATAATAAACAGCAACAATGAAAAAAGCAGAGATCACAGACCGACAATATCCCATCGGGAAATTTGAATACGGCCAAAAGTACAAGATAGACGATACGCGTAAACACATCCGCTACTTGTCTCGATTCCCAGAAGAATTGAAAAAAACGATAAAAAAACTGGATCGAGAAGAACTTGATACGCCCTATCGCAAGGGTGGCTGGACGGTGCGCCAAGTAGTGCACCACCTCGCCGATTCACACCTTAACGCATACATCCGCACCAAACTCGCGGTAACCGAGCAGACTCCGATCATCAAACCATACGAAGAGCAACTTTGGGCCGAAACGGAAGATGGCAAGCGCGGCTCAGTGAAAATGTCGCTCAAACTGCTCTCGGCATTGCACCGCCGTTGGATGGAGTTCTTGGAGTCGCTCTCTGAGGATGACTTAGAGCGTGGCTATTTCCACCCTAGCAGCGGGCGCGTCGTACTCATGCAGGAGGTCATTGCGCTGTACGTTTGGCACAGCCAGCATCACTTGGCGCACATCCAGTTGGTGGCGGATGGAGGAGCGGAGAAGACCGCCAAACCCGTCAAAGCAGAAAAGGCAAAAGCAGAAAAAGCCGCATCAACAAAAGACGAAGCCCCAGCGGCAAAGCGCGGCAACATCAACACCTCCCGCTCGAACATCAAGCGAGCCGCAGCGTCGCCGACAGATGAAGGCTCTGCTGGAAAAAAGCGTGTACGCCGCACGAAAGAGCAACTCGCCGCTGACCAATCTGCTGAGGCCGCAGCCAAAGCGGCCAAAGCCGCAGCCAAAGCCGCAGCCAAAGCCGCTAAGCAAGCCGCTGCCGCTGCCGAAAAAGCCGCTAAGCCGCCCGTTGACCGAGCCGCCATCATGGCAAAGGCCCGCGCTGCTCGGGCTTCCAACACGACTGCCGTAGCCGCCGCCGCTGCGCCAAAAGAGAAAAAATCTGCTGCCAAACCCCTCAAGTCGGCACAAGCTGCTGAGCCAGGCAAGCGCGTACGCCGCACCCAAGACCAGATCGCAGCCAATAAAGCCGCCGAAGTGGCTGCCAAAGCATCAGCCAAAGAAGCCAAAGCCGCTGCTGCCACGGCGAAAAAGGCTGCTGAGAAATCGGATAAGCCGCCCGTGGACCGCGCTGCCATCATGGCCAAAGCCCGTGCTGCCCGGCAAGCAAACCTAGCTGCTGCAAGTGGTAATGCTGCTGCCGTACAGGAGGAAAAAGCACCGGCCAAGCCTGCCAAGGCTGCCAAGGCCGTTGCGAAAAAGGCTGCCGAGAAGTCGGAGAAGCCGCCCGTTGACCGCGCTGCCATCATGGCCAAAGCCCGCGCTGCTCGGCAAGTGAACTTGGCTGCCGCTGCAACCGCCGAAGCCCAACAGGGGAAGAAGGCCGTGAACCCTACTGCTCCGAAGGAGAAAAAAGCACTGGCCAAGCCAGCACCAGCCGCACCAGCCGTCGATCCCGGCAAGCGTATACGCCGCACTCAAGAGCAAATTGCTGCCGACAAGGCTGCTGCAGTCGAAGCAAAGGCCGCTGCCAAGGTGGAGAAAAAGGCCGCTGCCAAAGCCGCCAAAAAATCGGGAGATGCGCCCAAACGCCCAGGCATGAGTGCTGAGCACATGGCCCGCATTCGTGATGCTCACATGGCGAAACGTGCTGCCGATATTGCTGCGGGACTGATCCCGCCGCCCAAGCCGAAGGTGGAACGCGACCCTAATGCGCCCAAGTTGAGTCGGGCAGAGATTTTAGAAAAAGCCCGCGCCAGCCGGATGGCCAACATCGCGGCGAAAAAAGCAGAGGCCAATAAAGCCTGAACTGTAAGTGATCAAACCTGAACGGCCCTCCGGCACCCAGCCGGAGGGCCGTCTTTTTAACGGCATATTGGAGTGAAAAAACGAAAAATAGGTGCTTACGGCGGGGTTTTTCCAGGGCCACTGGTTGTTGTCGTTGGTGGTTTGCATGGCAATGAGCCGGCAGGAATACGCGCGTTGGAACAGATGTTCCAAATGTTGGAGCAAGAACCTGAGGCCAACCCTACATTCACGTTTCGCGGTGCTCTGGTGGGGTTGGTTGGGCACCTGCAAGCCAATCGGGTGGGCAAGCGTTTTTTGCAGCGCGATCTTAATCGGCATTGGACGAGGGCCAATTTGCACCGCACTCAGCACACTCCAGCAGATATGCTGGAAGCCGAAGACCGTGAAGTGGCGGAACTGCTGCACTGCATATTGGCTGAAGTCAAAATTTATCAGCCCGATACTCTTGTCCTGCTCGATCTGCACACTACTTCCGCCGAAGGCGGCATTTTCAGCATCCCGATGGACGAGGGCGACAGTTTGAATTTAGCAAAAGAACTTTACGCGCCGGTGGTGCTGGGCTTGCACGATGGATTGGAAGGTACCCTGCTACAGGCTGCTAATGATGGTACGTTCCATTCAGGTGCTTGGCCCAAACAAGTGACAGGCGTGGCTTTTGAGTCGGGGCAGCACGACGATCCGCTGTCTGTTAGCCGGGCTATTGCGGCCATCGTTCATTGCCTACGTGCTGTAGGTTGTGTTCGGGCTGATGATGTGGAAAGCCGCCACGGAGCAGTGCTGCGCAGCCATACCCAACATCTGCCGCAGGTGGTCAGGCTGC
>JAYSUY010001049.1:0-2809 GCA_043718855.1 Saprospiraceae bacterium
CTGTTTTTGTCATGATCTAAGTTGATTTTGCGGTCAGCTTATTTCAGGCCAAGTCAACCCCTACCTCATAACCCCTACCTCATAACTCCTCACCACCCATGCCGCACATCGCCATCATCTCCGCCAGCGTCCGCAACGGGCGGGGCAGCCACCGGGTAGCACTTTATTTCCATGAATACTTGACCGCACACAAATTGGCGACAGTCGAAATCTTGGATTTGAAAGCCTACCATTTTCCGATTTTCGAAGACCGGCTGAAAGACATGAAAAGCCCGCCCGCGTCCGTCGTCGAGTTTGCCGAAAAAGTAAAGTCCGCCGACGGCATCCTCATCGTCTCGCCAGAGTACAACGGCGGCTACCCGGCCAGCCTCAAAAACGTGATAGACCTGCTCTACGAAGAGTGGAAGCGCAAGCCGATAGCCATCTCCACCGTCTCCTCTGGGCCGTTCGGCGGGTCGCAGGCATTGGTATCGCTACAATTTTCCCTCTGGAAAATCGGGGCATGGACGGTGACCAGCATGTTCCCCGTACCCACCGTACAAAAGGCGTTCGACGAAGCGGGTGAGCCTTCAGAAAAAGCGGCGACCGACAAATTGGCTGCCGCTTTTTTGAAAGAACTGCTGGCGGCCATCCAAGCCAACCAACAGGCCAGTGCTCACCCTCCCAAACTGCCCGCATGAAAAAACCAGAACCCTCCTCGTTCAGCAAGGCCGTCATCTCCGTACTCCTTTGCGAAGCCGTCGGCATCGCCAGCGGCCTCCTCTCGCGCGACGGCATGGCCAGCTGGTTCGACACGCTCAACAAGCCGTCTTGGAACCCGCCCAGTTGGCTGTTCGGCCCCGTTTGGACGACGCTTTATTTCATGATGGGCCTCGCGCTGTGGCTCGTCTGGAAGAGCGATTCGCCGGAGCCGCAGAAGCAGACCGCCTTGCGGCTGTTCGCCCTCCAACTCTTCTTCAATTTCTGGTGGTCGCTCCTTTTCTTCCATTTTCACTCGCCTGGGCTGGCTCTTGTGGACATCTTGCTGATGGTCGCAACCATCACGGCGACGATTTTTCAGTTCGCGCCCATTTCGCGGGCCGCCGCCTGGCTGCTCGTGCCGTACCTCTCGTGGGTGTGCTTTGCCACTATTTTGAACTACACCATCTGGGCGATGAACCAGTGAACATCGGAATAGCAAACATGAGTCATCCCGAATTTTTGGGGAACAGGTTCTTAAAATGCCTTGTCATGTCGCAGTGAAACGGAGACATCTACACAAGCTAAGCGTTGTTCGGAAGCCTTTGCCAAGAGGTTTTGGGAAACTTGGCTTGTGTAGATGTCTCCGTTTCACTGCGACATGACAAGGTTTGAGCACTTGCCCCTTAAAAATTCGGGATGACTCACGTTAATGCCCAACCCCTTTTCGCACCCTACACAGATGGCAGAAAAAGAAAAAAGCAAACCCCGCTGGCAGAAACTGCTCCGCTTCGTGCTCTACACCAGCGGTGTCCTGTTGCTGCTCATGGTCGCGCTCCTCTACGCCCTCACCTTGCCTGCCGTGCAGCAGCGCATCACCCGCGAGGCGCAGGCTTTTTTGCAGAAAAAACTCGGTACTCGTGTGGAAGTCGGTGCCGTCCGCCTGCGCTTTCCGTACTACATCTCGCTCGAAAAGTTTTTGCTGGAAGACCAGCAGGGCGACACGCTCGCCCGCGTTGGCAACCTCGTCGTGGACATCGGGATGTGGAAACTGCTGGATCAGACCATCGAATTGCAGCAAATCACCCTCGAAGATGCCGCCATCTACCTGCACCAAAAAGACAGCACCTACAACTTCGACTTCGCGGTGCAGGCCTTCGCAGCAGACACTGCGGGAGCGGCTACGCCCGTCGATACCACCGCTTCCCCTTGGAAATTGCAACTTGACCTCGCGGTGCTGAAACTCAAAAACGTGAATTTCCGGCTGCAAGACGACGACTCCGAAAGCACCACCCAAGCCAACATCGGCACCGCCCAAACCGTCATCGCCAAAGCCGACCTCGCGGCCCTGAATTTTGAACTCGACGGCCTCACCCTCGCCGATTCCGACATCCGCTTGGTGCAAAAGAAAAAATCCGTGTCCGACGGGGAGCCTTCCCCTGCCTTCGGGCTGCTGCTGAAAAACGGCGACATCGCCCGCTCTCACCTCGTTTTTTCCACCCCCGAACTGGCGCTGGACGCTACGCTGGAAAAAACCCAACTCGACCACCTGCAACTCCGCTCCGCCAATGACCTCATCTCCATTCGAGCCAGCGGCATCCGGGTGGAAAACAGCGCAGTAGCCTACCGCGACCCCGTAGCCCCGCTCACCACCGGCCACCTCAACGCGGGCGACCTCGACCTGACCCAACTCAATGCCGACTTGCCTGAGTTTTCTTTCCAAAACGACACCCTGTTCGTGCAAGCCAACGCCCTCGCCGGCCACGACAAAAGCGGCTTGCACCTCCACTCGCTGCGCACCACCGCCCGCGTCACGCCTGGCAGCATTGAGATCAAAAACGCGCTGGCCCGCCTCAACCAAACCAGCCTCAACGGCGATGTGCTGCTGCTCAAAAACAGCCAAGCCACCTTCGACCGGATGCAAATCCAACTCCGCCAAGTCAAAGGCATCATCGGCGACCTGATCGTGCTGCTGCCGCCGCCCGAAATCTCGGCTTTGGCACAGTTGCGCGACATGCCCTACGAAGTATCGGGCAACCTGACTGGCTGGTTGGAAAACCTGAAAACCGACAACATCCGCTTCCGGGCTGGCAGCGGCACAGTCGCTTACTTCACCGGCTCCGTGCAGCGG
>JAYSUY010001050.1:0-7807 GCA_043718855.1 Saprospiraceae bacterium
GTGACTCAAAGTCACCGCCCCACTCAATAGTCTCCTACTCCTTCACCAACTTCCGCACCACCGTGCCAGACTCCGTGCGCACTTGCACGAGGTACACACCCGAACGTTGGCTACTCAGGTCAATCTGCTGTACAAACTCGCCGCCCGGAGCATCCGTAGGCAACAGCGGTGTACTCACCGTGCGGCCCAGACAATCAAGCACTTGGATGCTGAGTTGCTGTTTGCCAGCGGGTAAATCCAAGCGCAGCCAAGCCATGCCAGTGGTTGGATTTGGCGAAAGTTGAGCAGAAACAGATTGATCAATGGGGCTGCCCGTACCCACCACCACCTTGTAGGGCGGCATGGAAATATCATCCACCCAAGCCCGGTCGGAGCCTTGCACTCCGAGGCCGTCTTTTTCGTAACTCCACATAAACTTGTGGATACCCTCCGTGATCGGGAACGACACTTCGCTCCAAGCCACCTCGCCGGTCCAAGCAGCCACCTCGATCGTATCGATGTAAAACCGCAGGAAATCATAGTCCTGCTCACAGCTCACCCGGCGGGCAAAAGTCAGCGCACCAGCCTTGCTCAGGTTGAGCGTCAGGGTCATCTGCGACTTTTGGTTGTGGCCGATGGTGCCCGAACGCGAGCTGTACGCCCCGGTGTACGCCACCGGCGAAGACACCAACCAGGGCTTGTTGCCACTCTGCGACCAAGGGAACGCGGCAAATCCCTTGCTCTCGAAGGTCTCGACGATGGCGTTGACGGTGTAAGGGCCAAAAGTTTTGGCCGCGTCGTAATTTCCAGCCACCACCGAGTAGTTGAAATTGGCCAGCACCACCTGCGGGGCATCGGGTGCTACGGTGACGGTGAACACAGCCTCGGTAGCCGTGCTGCCCGCTGCCAATGGGCCGAGCGGTAGCGGGCCATCAATGGTCAGCCAGGGTGAGTCGGTGAGGAGCGTACCAGTAGCATTGCTGCTGGCGGCCTTGCCTGCGTTCGCATTTTTGATGCGCACGGTGGCCGTCTCGCCGCTTTCGAGCCGCCCGTCGCCGTCGCCACCGACGAGGTCGCTGATTTTGATGGTGGTGGCCAAGAGTGCGGGGGCTTGCAATCGCACGGGGAGGGTCGTTTCGTAGGTTTTATCGGTGTTGAAGGTGATTTTTAGGTTAAAATTCACCACATGGCCGTCCTGCACATCATTGGCAACTTGGAAGCCGAAAGCGGCATTTTTCTCCAAAATACCACCCGCAGTGAGGTCGCCGAAGGTTTCCTCCCCATCAAAAAGCGTCACGTTCGCGTCACTCGTGCTGAGCGTGGCGGAGGTAGCGTTGGCGATTTCCACCCCCACATTGGCGAGCGTGAGGTCGAAGGTGATGGTTTCGCCAAAATCTGCTTGGCCGTTGTTGTTGCCCGTTGCATCGCGGAGCGTCACAGTCTGGTTCACCACAAATGCGCCCGAAGCAGGGGCCACCGTCAGTTGACCCTGGTACGGGATGTAGTTGAACTGCGTGACCGTCACCGTCAGTTGGCCCACATTGTCGAGCGGAGGGAAGCTGAGTGTGGCCGAGCCGCCTTCGACGATGCCTACGGCGAGCGTCTGGCCCTGCCAATACAGGCTGATGAGCGCACCCTCGACGGGTGATGTGACCACCAAACTGCTTTGCCCGATGAGCATACCTGCGCTGTGGGCAGCCGTGAGCGGCTGCGGGAGGCGGGTGCGCGGCACCGTGCTGGGTTCGGCGAATGGATTCCAGAAGTCAGCCATCAGTTCGCCACCCTCGGCGTATGCAGCGATCATTTTGGCGTTGCCAAAAGTCAGGAGGCTGCCGATGCTGGGCGTGAGCGCGATGCCATCGGCATCAATCAGGAACTGGTTCATGCCGTCCTGACCTTCCATCGGGGGGGCCCAACTTTGGAAATCGCTGGAAAAAAAGCCTGCGATGCCGCCCCAGGGCGTACCATCGGCTAAGTCGCCCGCCCGCTGCCAAGCCTCGCCGAGGCAGTCGCCGCCGGAGTTGTTGGTGAAATTGCCCGCACAACAAGCCACCGCGATGAGGAAAGGAAACTTGTGGGCGTTGCGGAGTTTGCCCACGGCCTCCACGTTGAAGTTGCCGCTCACGAGGCCCTGCTCCCAGCCATGCCCGACGTAGTTGTACATGCCCACGCCGCGCCCGTTCATCAGGCTCACGAGTTCGGTGTTCACCGGGTTGCCGGTTTTGTCTGCGCTCTCGTCGCCGGGGGTGGGCGAAATGGCTGCGTGATTGCCGTCGTAAAATTCCCAGTGCTTGTCGTAGCCATCGGCCAACTGCTGGGTTTTCCAGTCGTTGGCCTGCTCGTAGTCGGCTTGGTTATCGTCGCCGATGCCCTGCCCCTCGTTGCTGGCCGACCACATCCCGGTGCCCCACCACAGGGCGGTCGGGTCGGCGACAGGGCTTTTTTCGTACTCCAAATTGCGGTTCACCATGATGTTGAGTTGCTCCACCGTAGCGGCGTTGTAGCGGCCCACCAAGATTTCGGCGAAGTGGTCGGTACCCTCCATATAGCCGTAGCAGTTGTCGCAGGAGTATGCGCCGCCGTTGGTGCGCATTTCAGGTACAAAAGCCGTCTCGTCGCCCACCACCAGCAGGTAACTGAGGCCCTCGGTGTCGTAGCGTTGTTTCACAAAATTGTACACGGTGGTGGCATCCGAGGCACCGATTTCGGAGAGCGTAGCCACTGTGGTGTGGATGCCCATCTGCCGCTTCCAATCGATGAGCGGCTGGAGGCTGGGGAGGAATTCGTCCTTCGTGACCACCAGCATCCGCTCCGCGTCTGCACCGCCCCGCGCCGCGTTTTCTGCGGAAAAACGCAGCAGGCTGCGGTCGTAGTTGGAAAAAAATTTTTGCTGCATTTGCCGGAATATGCGGCTCTCTGGGCGGCTGCGAGCGGGCTGCATCTCGTTGCTGCCGCTGCCGCCAGCCGAGTACACGCGCACGGTGAGGCGGGAGTACACCCGCAGCACTTTTTGCACGGGGTTGTACTGCACGGGCTGGAGCCACGCGGCCTGTCCGCGAGCGTCTCGCATCACGAAAGGTTGCTGTAAATCAAGCACTTGACTTGGAAAAAACTCGTCCCGGGCATACGCGCCGCCGAACTCGTAGGCCACGCGGTTGGGGTCCACGTTGCGCTTCAAGTCGCCCTTCGAGGGGGCTACTTCCACGTTCGGGAAGTCTTGGTACTCCGCGTCTACGACCTCGAAAGCCATGTTTCCAGTAGCCGGAATCATCAGCGTGGTGGCGTATTTGGGCAGGTCGGGCGAGCCAGCGCGGAGCAGCGGGGTACCGCCTTCGATGCTCACCACTACAGCCTTGCCGCGTGGGGTGGTCACCTCGGTTTGGTGGGTGCCGAGCAGGTCGAGTTGCAGCAGCGTCTCGCTGGGCGATTGGGCGTTGACCCGGAACTTGGTCTCGCCGGTGGCTTGGCCGATCACCGCGGTGATGGACAGGCAGTAAAGCAGGAATGCGATGATATTTTTCATGTACAAAAGCAGGTGTTGGTTAGCGGCAACAAAGTAAGCAGAGGTAGGCGACGGCGGCGACAGAAGTTGGGTTTTTCGATCAATGGCGACGAAAATGCTTTGGGTAGCGGTGCCGAATCATCTGCATGAACTCCGTGGGTCTGCCGAAAATGAACCGGGGTTTCGATGGCATTGAGCAACCGAAACCCCTGTTTCGACAATGGGTGGGCTAAAAAGCACTCACTCGCGATGTACAGACGGTCATTTACTTCACCACATACTGCCACGAAGTTCCTTTGGAGTAGTTGTTCGCGCTGGTTCGAAAAGTTAAGTTCTTAAGACTTTCGCAGAAGTCATTTGAAAGCAAGGGATGGGTTGGCCATTTGGAAAAACAAATAGTCGTAGAGGAGTTGGTTTTTAATTTGATTAGGACTTTCGCAAAACCCCGGAGGGGTTGAACTTGAATAGCCCCGGATGCAATCCGGGGCTTATGAATGAATGCAAAAGCAACCCCGGAGGGGTTGAACTTAGGTTGATTTGCGCTTAAAACCATCACGTTCAACCCCTCCGGGGTTGTATTAAACCCATCATCACTTCGCCCAGATTGCATCCGGGGCTATTCAAGTTCAACCCCTCCGGGGTTGTGGCAAAGTCCTATTCATGTGTTTAAGTATGTGACCCTGCCCCCCGCTTGGAGGGGAGAAGTGATATACGCTCACGCTGATCGTGGCTCCCACTCCCAGTGGGGGAGGGGCCGGGGGTGGGGTAATTTTCCGGCAAAACTAACGGGATTCAGAAAAAGCAGCGGGGCTTGTTTCCCGCACGGCACAGGCAACCCACTCCCCCCTTCGCACGTCATTCCGCCACCTGTTTTTATTCAATCAACCGCATCAAAACGACGGCAAACTAAACCACTGGCTGCGAATGGGTTGCACCTGCGCCCCCAAGCACCGAGGTTCACCGTCGAGCTGTTTGCCGACAAACAAAATCATCCTGCTTTTTCAGACCATGACAAAAAGGAACTCCCTTTTGACTGCCTTCGGCGTGTGTGTGCTCAGTTTTTTCCTCTTCGCATTCACCGCACCGCGCGCGGCCCGCAACCAGTTTGGCGTGCCGAACTTTGACTTCCTGATGCCTAAGTTTGAGGCGCAAGCCTCGAACTTCAAACTGGCCGCCGCGCCCGGTTCATCGTTCATCGTTCAACGTTCATCGTTGGTGGCCGCGCCCGACTCCACCAAGCCCATCACGGAGCGCTTCGGCGATTTCATCAACAGCACCAACACCAACCCCTACGACCTGAAAGACCCCAAGGCGGTGGAGCAAAAAGTGGAGTACGACCCGGTGACGGGGATGTACGTCGTGACCGAAAAAATTGGCAACGACTTCTTCCGTGCGCCCACGTACATGACCTTCGAGGAGTACACCAAGTGGCGCGACCGCAAGCAGCAGCAGGAGTATTTCGACCGCTTGCAGGGGGTGGCTTCGGCGGGCAAAAAAAGCACGGCTTCGGTGGATCCGATTGCCAAATTCAACATCAAAAACTCGCTGATCGAACGGCTGTTCGGCGGCACTACGGTCGATATCCGCCCCCAGGGCAACATCAACCTGACCTTCGGTTACAACTGGCAAAAGGTTGAAAACCCGATACTTACGCTACGCCAGCAGAAGCAAGGCATCTTCGATTTCGACATGGGCATCAACATGAGTGCTCAAGGCAAAATCGGCGAAAAACTCAACCTCAACTTCAACTACAACACGCAAGCAACCTTCGATCTGGAGAACCAGATGAAGTTGAACTATGACACGAAGGGCTTTTCGGAAGACGAAATTTTGCAAAACATCGAGGCCGGCAACGTGTCGCTGCCCCTCCGCTCCAACCTCATCAAGGGCGCACAAAACCTCTTCGGCATCAAGACCGAACTCAAATTTGGCCACCTGCGCACCACCTTGCTCGCCGCCCAGCAGCGCAGCAAGCAGCAGCAACTCACGCTGCAAGGCGGCTCGGCCATCCAGACTTTTGACAAGCCTATCGACGAATACGACGAGAACCGCCACTTTTTTATCAGCCACTGGAACCGCGGACAATTTGAGCCTGCGCTGAAGTGCCTGCCCGTGCCGATGTCGCTTTTTACCATCACCCGCATGGAGGTGTGGCTCACCAACGACCGCCAGCAGCCCGGCGGCGTGCAGCCCAACGGCAGCGGTGGCGTGCGCGACATCGTGGCGCTGGCCGACTTGGCCGAACCGGACTCGATTGGCTTGGCCAACGACACTTGGGCGATCCCCAACTTGCCGCCTGACCGGGTGGACATCAAGGGCAAGGGCTTGCCCGACAACAAAAACAACGGCCTCTACCCCCGCATCATTGCCGACTTGAATGGCATGACGGGCGACACGCTGCTGCGCCGCAGCGACCGGGTAGTGAGCCTCCTGAAAAACAGTTACGGCCTGAAGCAGATACGGGACTTTGAAAAAGTGCAGGCCCGCATCCTCTCTCCCAGCGAATACTCGTACAACGACCAGTTGGGCTTCGTGAGCGTGAACGTGAACGTGCAGCCCGACCAAGTGGTGGGCGTTGCGGTGGAATACACCTACAACGGCAATCCGTTCAAGATTGGTGAGTTCTCTTCGGAGGTGGCCAGCGGCGATACGCTCAACCAGAACGTGCTGTTTGTCAAGATGTTGAAAAGCACGACAGCCAACGTGAAACTGCCGATCTGGGACTTGATGATGAAAAACGTGTACTCCATCGGCTCGGTCAACGTAGACCCCAACGAGTTCCGTTTCGACATTTTTTACGAAGAGCCGGGCAAGGGCCAGCGCCGCTTTCTCAACGAGGAACTCATCAAGCCCAACCTCAAATCTAAGCCGCTGCTGCAAATTTTCCGGCTCGATACGCTCAACTTGCAGGGCGATCCTGGGCCGGATGGCATCTTCGACTTTGTGCCCGGCCTCACCATCAACCTGCGCTCCGGGCGCGTCATGTTGCCCGTGCTGGAGCCTTTCGGCTCTTACCTCTGGGGCCGCATCAAGGAGGGCTACCCCGGCGGCGTAGTGCCAACTGGCGACTCGATCCAGTACTACAACCGCTACGTATATCAGCAGTTGTATGACTCCACGCTGTTCCGCGCCCGCGAATTCCAGCAACTCAACCGCTTCACACTGAAGGGTTCGTACAAGGGCAGCAACAACTCCGAAATCTCGCTCGGTACTTTCAATTTGCCGAAAGGCTCGGTGCGCGTGAGTGCAGGCGGGCGGCAACTGATCGAGGGCCGCGACTACACGGTGGACTACAACATCGGCAAGGTGAAAATCTTGGCCGACGATGTGCTGCAATCGGGCCAGAACGTGAACGTGAGTTTTGAGGACAACACGTTGTTCGGCTTTCAGAACCGAAGCATGATCGGGGCGCGGTTTGACTATGAGATCAACAAGGACATGGCTATCGGCGGCACATTTATGAACTTGTTCGAGCGGCCCCTGACCCAAAAAGTGAACTACGGCGACGACCCGATCAACAACAAGGTGTACGGGCTGGATTTCAGCATCAAAAAAGATGCTCCGTGGCTCACGAAGTTGGTGGACAAAATCCCGCTCATCAACACCAAGGAGGCCTCCGAGATCAGTTCGCAGATCGAGGTGGCGGCTTTGCAGCCGGGCCACAACCGGGCCATCAACCAGGGCGGCGACGGCGGTGGTACGGTGTATCTCGATGATTTTGAGGGTACTACGGCCAACCAGCGCATTGATTTTCCGGCCAACCAGTGGGTGATTGCCTCCACGCCGCAGGGCGACGACAAGACTAAACTTTTCCCCGAAGCCGAGTCGAAGATTGCCGACGACAGCACGCAGGGCTTCCTCAACGGGGTGAACCGCGCCCGCCTCTCGTGGTACAACGGCGGTGAGGCATTTTTCAGAAGCGGCGCAGACGGTAGCCGCCCCTACACCCGCAGTTTCAACCAGACCGACCTGTTCCCCAACCGCCAGATCGCGCCCAACGAGCAGCCCATCCTGCGCGGCTTGGATGTGACGATGTACCCCCGCGAGCGCGGCCCTTTCAACTATGAGTTGCAAGGTGGCACCGTCGGCCCCGATGGAAAAACCATCTCGGCTGGCCTCACCCAATCGGGTACCCTCAACGACCCCCGCACACGCTGGGCGGGCTTTATGAAAGGCCTGAACAACAACGACTTCGAGGCATCCAACATCGAGTTTATCGAATTTTGGGCGAGCTTGGACTTGGTAATATCCAGCTTTCGCCAACCGATGCAGAGTCGCCCGATCGCCAGCAGCGCTTTGAAAATGGCCTGATCGCGCTGCGCCGCA
>JAYSUY010000106.1:0-6352 GCA_043718855.1 Saprospiraceae bacterium
GTACACAGAGAAGCAATTTTTCCAAAACCGATACGCCAGATGGCTCCAATGGCTGTGCGCCGCCGCCGCCGCCGCGCAAATGACCCTACTCATTGCCGCCGAAAGCGGCCACCCCTGGCTGCCGCTGGGCCATGTGGCGCATTGGGGCATTTTGATGGCGGCTGGGCTGGGATTCGGCCTACTGGCGCAGGCCGCTCTGGTGCTGCGCGTCGGGGCACGGGGGATGTCGCTGCGGTATTTCCCCTACCAGTTCTGGTTTCGGCACATCGGCTGGGACGAGGTGCGCCAACTGCACCTGTTGTCGCCGGGCGAGTACCCCGTCGGGGTGCCGTTCGGGCTTCCGGGGCGCGATTTCACCCACGCTTACTGGCTCAGTACACCTCGCTACCGGGTGCTGCACATCACGTTGGTGAACGGCACTCAGGTTTATGTCTCAACGGAGCGCCCCAGAGAACTGCTGGACTTTTTGCAGCGGGGGCTGTACCTGAAACACCTCCTGCCCAAACGGGAATACCCGATGGACAAGGAGGAAAGCCAGGTGCCGAAGTAAGGCGATGGACAGGGCTTGCCACTTGCTCGCCCGCCCTCGCCACTTGCGCACTGCCCCTTTCCCGCCCCCCCGCATTGCCCCCAGTTTTGTGTCGTCAATCAAGACTTTTTTCAAAAAAATACTATCCGACGACATGAAACACCTGTTCGCAACCCTGCTCTTCCTTGTGGCTTTCGCTGCGCAAACTTCCGCCGCCATCTGGTACGTCAAGCCCAACGGCAGCGATGCCAATACCGGCAACTCTTGGGCCGCCGCTTTCAAAAACGTCCAAAGAGCCATCGGCGAAGGTGCCGAAGGCGACGAAATCTGGGTGGCCGAAGGCACCTACCTCCCCACCGCCATGTGGAACGGCAACACCGACCGCCACAAAACCTTCTTCCTTTTTTACAACATGAAACTCTTCGGCGGCTTCGCTGGCACGGAGACCATGCGCAGCCAGCGCGACTGGGTGGCGCACCCGACCGTCCTCAGCGGCGACCTCGGCGTATCGGGCAACAACTCCGACAACGCCTACCACGTCGTGTGGATCAACGGGCGCAGCAGCGACATGGAACTGGATGGCTTCACCATCACCAAAGGCAACGCGAACGCGGCCATCGCGGTCGAGGGATATGGAGCGGGCATCTACAACCTCGCTGACCATCAGGCATCTACGCCCACCATCCGCAACTGTACCGTCACCGGCAACGAAGGGAACACCCCCCAGAGCAGCGGTGCGGGAATGGCCAATCTGGGCTACTACGCCGACGCTTCGGCGACGCTGACGGACTGCGTGTTTTCCAACAATATCGCCCACCAAAACTCTGCCGGGGGGATGTTCAACTATGCTTTGGGCATGGGGAGCATCGCTTCGCCCGTGCTGACCAACTGTACCTTCACGAACAACACCGCTGCCTTTCGCGGCGGCGCGATGGAGGACAGGCAGGAAAACAGCGGCATCTGCGCCCCCATACTGACCAACTGCACCTTCACGGGCAATACGGCGATTGGAGATGGTGGCGGCGCCATCTATCACTCCGGCAAGATACTGACACTGACCGCTTGCACCTTCACCAACAACACGGGCTTTATCGGAGGAGGGCTGAGCGTAGTGCATGGGGGTGTGCTGGCTACGGACTGCACTTTTTCCAGCAACACTTCGCCCACCCAACATGGTGGCGCGCTCAACCTGCAAGGCTTCGACCAATCATTCAACTTCACGCGCTGCACCTTCTCCAACAACAGCGCGGCGACCACTGGCGGTGCGGTAACATCTTCCACCATCAACTACAGCATATATCTGTCGATAAACGAATGCACCTTCTCTGGCAACTCGGCGGCCAACGGCGGCGCGCTGTACACGGAAGGGGGTAGCTCTGGCAGCATGAACACAGAGTTCCACAACTGCCGCTTGTTCGGCAACACCGCCACTGAGCGCGGCGGCGCCATCTGTGTGGGCAGCAACCCTAGCTTTGGCTATACGAGGCTCTACCACTGCACTTTGTACAACAACACCGCCCTGCCGGGCGGCGGCGGAGCGGTGGGCACCTCTGCGTACATCGCCAACCAACAACTCCCTCCCTCCCTGCACAACTGCATCGCTTGGAACAACTCTTCCACCTTCGGCCAAACCGCTGGCGGTGAGGGCTATCTGTTCATCCAGTACTCGCTCATTCAGGAAGCCGCCTGCCCGACGGGCGCAACTTGCGGCACAGGCATGATTTACAATTTGAACCCCCTCTTCGTGAACGCGGCCGCCAACGACTTCCACCTGCAAAGCGCATCGCCAGCCAAAAACACTGGCACGAGCATTTTGCCAGTGTCCATAGATTTCGACGGCACCGTCCGCCCCCAAGGCCCGGGTTACGATATGGGCGCGTTCGAGGTGCCACTCGTTTGCCCGCCCGGCCCGGTGGTTTTTGTAGATAAAGACGCGACCGGCGGTGCCAACAACGGCGCTTCTTGGGCCAATGCCTATACCCATTTGCAGGATGCCCTCGACGCTGCCACCGACTGCCCCGGCAACGTGGACGAAATCTGGGTGGCCGAAGGCACTTACCTCCCCACTGCCCTGCACGCGGGCGGCACCAACCGCCACAAGACCTTCTTTGTCAACTACGATGTGAAAATCTTCGGCGGCTTCGCGGGCGGAGAAACGATGCGCAGCCAGCGCAACTGGACCACCCACCCGACCATCCTGAGCGGCGACATCGGCGCAGCAAACGACATTTCCGACAACGCCTACCACGTCGTGTGGATAGAAGGCCGCAGCAGCGCGATGGAACTTGACGGCTTCACCATCACCAAAGGCAAGTTGAAACCCACCAGCGATCCGACTGCCATTTTTGGAGCGGGCATCTACAACAACGCTCAATATCAGAACTCTACGCCCACCATCCGCAACTGCACCATCACGGGCAACGAGGGCGGCACCAATACAAGCGGCGCAGGGATGTACAACAACGGCTCCGACCACGATGCTTCGCCTACCATGACGGACTGCACGTTTTCCAACAACTCCGTGCCCGGCAACTCCAACGGCGGCGGGATGTCCAACTACGCCTACGGCATGGGGGGCATCGCCTCGCCGGTGCTGACCAACTGCACTTTCACGAACAACTACGCGGCATTTCGCGGGGCGGGAATTTACGAGCGGGCCGACGACGACGGCATTTGCGCCCCGGTGCTGACCGGCTGCACCTTCACGAGCAACACGACCACCTACCAAGGCGGCGGCGCCATCCACCACATCGGGCAAGGGCTTACCCTGAACTCCTGCACTTTCACCAACAACTCCGCCTTTATCGGCGGGGCAGTACACATATCCACAGGGTTTGTCACCGCAACGGACTGTGTTTTTTCGGGCAATACCGCGCCTACCAACAACGCTGGCGCGGTCAGCATTTCAGGTGCCGACGTGACCTCCAATTTCACGCGCTGCACCTTCTCGAACAACAGCACCTTGGGCAGGGGCGGCGCCGTATCGGTGTACTCGTCCACTGGCTCCATACTTGTCGTGGCGTTCGACCGCTGCACTTTTTCCTACAACTCGGCGGCCAACGGCGGCGCGTTGTACACTTCCGGAAGCAGTGACGCCAACTTGATCGTGACCCTGTACAACTGCCGCTTGTTTGGCAATACGGTCACTGAGCGCGGCGGCGCGATCTGCTCCGACCGCA
The DNA here is from genome assembly GCA_043718855.1 of Saprospiraceae bacterium. GTDB lineage: Bacteria > Bacteroidota > Bacteroidia > Chitinophagales > Saprospiraceae > M3007. The sequence continues at coordinate 3,709 of JAYSUY010000106.1, forward strand.
ACGATGGCTTGGGCTACACCCTCTGCGTCAACTCCACTTTTTACAACAACACCGCCCCCGCAGGCGGCGGCGGCGCGGTGGGCACCTTGGATGTGCGGCCTAACCAGGCAGTTCCCACGCTCATCTACTGCATCGCTTGGGGCAATTCCTCCACTTTCGGCCAAACCGCTGGAGGTCAGGGCGGGCTGGGCATGGCGTTCTGCCTCATCCAGGAAGCCGCTTGCCCGACGGGGGCCACCTGCGGCAACGGAATGATTTACAACAAAAACCCGCTCTTCGTGAATGCGGCGGCCAACAACTTCCACCTCCAAGCCTGTTCTCCGGCAGTGGATGTGGCCGACATGGGCTATTCGCCCGCCATTGATTTTGACAACGTGGCCCGCCCGCAGAATGGCGGCTACGACATGGGTGCCTTCGAGTACGTCGGCGCACCCTGTGTGCTGGAAGCGAAGTGCAAAAACATCACCGTCAACCTCAGCGCCGCAGGCAGCGTGAGCGTGCCAGCCAGCAGCATCGACAACGGCAGCACGGGCTGCAACCCGCAACTGCTCATCAACAACCAAGCGGCCCAGACCTACGTCTGCGCCAACGTGGGGGCCAACGTCGCTACGCTAAAAGCCACCGACTGCATCAACGCCACCTCCATCTGCACGGCAACGGTCACGGTCGTGGACAACCTGCTGCCCACCATCGCTTGCCCCAACAGCCAGACCTACACCACCACGCAGTGTACCGCTACCGCAAATTACACAACGCCCACGTACACAGACAACTGCACGGCCAGTGTCATGCTCCTGAGCGGCTTGCCCAGCGGCTCGGCATTCCCGCAGGGCGTGACGACCAACACTTGGAAAGCCACCGACGCGAGCGGCAACAGCACCACTTGCGCCTTCACCGTGACCGTCACCAGCGGTATGCCGATGACACTGGCCTGCCCCGCCAACATCGCCAAAAACACCGACCCCAACCTGTGCAGCGCGGTGACGACCTACGCCCAGCCCACCGTGAGCAACCCCTGCGGAAACGTGACGCTCAGCCTCGAAACGGGCTATGTCAGCGGCTCGGCTTTCCCCAAAGGCCCCACCACAGTGACCTGGAAAGCTGCCAGCAGCACCAGCGCGATGGCGACTTGCTCCTTCATCGTGACCGTGACCGACGCTCAGGCGCCGACGGCCACCTGCCCCGCCAACATCATCCGCAGCACCGACCCGAACCTGTGCTCGGCGGTCGTGACCTACTCGCCCGCCACCGCTGCCGACAACTGCTCCGGCGCGACGGCTGCGCACCTGAGCGGCGGCGCGAGCGGTGCTGCTTTTCAAAAGGGCATGACCGTCGTGACCTGGAAAGCCACCGATGCGGCCAACTTGACGGGCACCTGCACCTTCACCGTCACGGTGAACGACACCCAACTGCCCACCATCACCTGCCCGGCCAACCAGACCAAAAACACCGACGCGGGCCAGTGCTACGCGGTAGCGACGTACACCGACCCTGTGGCCGCCGACAACTGCATGAACGTGACCAAGATGCACCTCAGCGGTGGCACCAGCGGCTCGCAGTTCCAGAAAGGGGCGACTGTGGTGACCTGGAAAGCCACCGACGCGGCCAACTTGACCAAGACCTGCACCTTCCGCATCACGGTGAACGACAACGAGTTGCCCACCATCACCTGCCCCGGCAATCAATCGAAAAACACCGATCCGAACTTGTGCAGCGCGGTGGTGACCTACGACGCGCCGACGGCTGCCGACAACTGCACCCCGCCGCCTACGTCAGTGAAAACCAGCGGCTTAGCCAGTGGCTCGGCTTTCCCGAAGGGGACAAACACGGTGGTGTGGAAGGCTACCGACGGGGCTGGCCTGACGAAGACCTGCTCGTTCACGGTGACGGTGACGGATGCTCAACTGCCTACGATTGCTTGCCCGGCGAACATCGCGGTGACGGGCAGCGGCACCTCCTGCAATGCGACAGTAACTTACGCAAGTCCCACAGCGACAGACAACTGCGCCATCACGTCGAACTATCTGCTGAGCGGGCTATCCAGTGGGGCTGTGTTTTCGCAGGGGGTCACGACCAACACTTGGAAGGCTACCGACAACTCTGGCCTAACGGCGACTTGCGCTTTTACGGTGACGGTGAGTTGCGGCACGGCACCCGAAACGAGGAACTATGAACGAGGAACTATGAACGAGGAGGCACAGACCTTGAACTTTGAACTTCAAACCTTGAACTTCAAACTTTTTCCTAACCCGGCGACGACGGAGGTACAGATTTGGATAGAAAATTTAGAGGGGGAAGGCGGCGTACTGTCGGTGTTTGATGGGCAGGGTAGGGTAGTGGGGCAGCAAATTTTGTCGCTTGATCCATCGGGTAGCCAGCAGAGATTGGTGGTTGATGTTTCCAAATTCACATCTGGAGTGTACTTCGTGACGCTGCGATCAGGCGAGGCTTTGGTTACGAAGCGACTGGTGGTGGTACAAGATTGATTTCGTGTTGTTCGCGCTCCATTTCAAAAGCGTGACACACCTTGTAAGTACCATCACGATACAAATGTCTCGCAGAGGCGCAAAGGCGCAAAGTTTTGACTCTGAATGCTTTTGCGCCTTTGCGAGATAACCTAAATTAATTTTGGTGAGGTAAGTAC
>JAYSUY010001051.1:0-7798 GCA_043718855.1 Saprospiraceae bacterium
CGCACACGGCACCTTTTTTTGAATTCAAAAAAAGGTGCCGTGTGCGTGTAGCAGGGCGGCGGGGCCTTGCCGTTTCGGGTATTTCTCTGTGAAAGTTACTGCTTCACCACCTGTTTCGCCACCGTGCGCCCGTCGGCTCCGACGGCCACCACCGAGTACGCACCAGCCACCATGTTGCCCGGCAGGGTATAGTTGAACTGGTTGTCGCCCTGCACGAAGCGCACCTCCTCATCCAGCATTATGGCTCCGCTCATGCTGACGAGGCGGATGCGCCCAGTTTGCTCCTTGGGGCTGCTCACGGCCACCGTCACCGCGTCTTGCAGCGGGTTGGGGAACACTTTTTCGAGCACCAGTGCTTTGGCTGCTGCGTTGCCGGGACCGGTCTCGCCGGGGTTCAGGATGCGCTGCTCCAACTCTTGCTCGGAAGCGACGGGTTGGCCTTCGGTGCTCATTTTGAACACATAAGGGCTGCCTTTTGCACCAAAAAGTGCATCGCGCTGGGCCTGAAAGTCGGCTTGCGAGAATGTAGCGATGCGGTTGCCGGGAAGTATGGCCACCATGCGGCTGTCCTTGCCGGGCAGGTAACTGAAACTGCTCCAGTTGTAGTAGGGTAGTTCGACCACCGTGCGGCCATCGCCCGTGATGAGGTACACCGTCGCTAATTTTTTGAGTTCCTTCGGGAAAGCCTCGCCGAAGTCGAAGTCGGCCACTACGGCCAGCGCATCGGCGCGGTGCAGCAGCACGTCGTAGTTGTAGATGCCAAAGCCCTCCACCCGGAGGCTGCGGCGGAAAGCGGCTTGCTGCTCGATTACCGCCTGTTTATCGTTGAGCGCCGCTTCGAGGGTACGGTATTTTACCATCGCCTTTTCGTAGGTGGCTTTCGCGGCGGCGAGGTCGTTGCCGCTGAGGCTGGGCTGCACTGGGATGGTATAGTCTTTTTCGTCGCCCACGAGGGTGAGGGTGTATTGGTTGAGGGTTTTGCTGGCATCCAGTTTGGCTTCCGACCAGTTGGCTTTTTTGATCCAGCGGTTGTTGGCTGGGTCAAGTTGGGGGTCTGTGCCGGCGTACTGCCACACGATGTTGCGCAGGGTGCGGAGTTCGGGAAATTCGCTGAGGTCGAGTTTGAAATCGAGCGAAGGCTTGCTCTGATCGAAGGCCACCGGCGCGACTGGCTGGCGGGCGACCGCGGCTTGGAGGGCCGCTACTTCGCGGGTGAGGGGTTTCAGTTCGGGGTTGGGAGTTGGGTTGTTGGCCCCCTGCTGCGCCCAATTGCCGGCTGCCGGGTCGAAGTACCACACCGGATACTCCCCGCTCACTTCGGAGGCGAGGTTGACGGTGACGGCCTTGCCGGGAACGATTTTCACCTCGCGGCCTTCGCTGAAACCCTTGATTTCGAACATTCCAGCAGTCTGCATCCAGTCCTCCTCGCCGTTGGGGCCGCGCACTTTCATGGGTATGCCGCTGGCGATGATCTGGGCTGCGTTGTGGAATTCGCGGAACTGGATGTCCACAGGCTTCGTCACTGGCTGGCCGTCAAGCGTAACGAACACGGCGGCGGGCACCACGATGGTGGTGCCAGTCGGCAGCGTGAGGGTAGTGGATTGGCCGGGCTGCACGGTGTGGCTTGTAGGGGCTACGTTGATTTTTGCATCCTCGAAAGGCGGGCGCACGGCGTACTTGCCGGGGCGGGTTTCGGCAGCAGCCAAGCGGGCTGCGTATTCAGCGGAAGCGGCATCCGTGGCCATTCCCTGCTGGTTGCTGTTGGGGCCAGTGCATTGGAAGAGGAAAAAAGCGAGGAGGAGGAGCGAGCCGAGGGTGCGGTGTGTGGGGGAGGGTTGTTTCACGAAAAGCATGAGTGGGTACCTGTTTTGATGGTGAAGGAAGATGCTTGTTAATCCAATTGGGCTACAAATGTCGTTTGGCAAAAAGTTATTTCACCTTAACTGTCATAATTTCTTTTTGTCATTTATAGGGGGAAATGAGCGGATTCTTGTTTGGCAGCCAAATTCGTCTGACGAATTTAAGTTGTCGGACGAGTGGCTCGTACAGCGGCGGCCATAACTATGGTGCAGGTGATGTGTTTTTTGTTGCGCGGCTCGATTCAAATTTTGCTTATGCCAACTTACGCAGTTTTTATTTCTGCTAATTTTCCCAAAAAACTACATTTGTCGGGGCGAATCAGTTTTTTGCCATCATTATTTTCACTTAACTTGTTTAGTATGAAGCACTTTTTTACATTCCTAACTTTTACTTTAATCCTGTGTAGCGCCACCGTGTTGCAAGCCCAACGAGCCCTAAAAGGCGCCATCACCGATGCCGAAACTGGCGAGGGACTCATCGGGGCCAGCATCGCGGCCATAGGCGGCATGGGCGGCGCGGTCTCTGACATCAACGGCAATTTTACCCTCACCGTGTCGGCCAGCACCACCGGGCTGAGGATCAGTTACACCGGCTACGGCACCCAGGAAGTTGCGCTCAGCGATGCCAACGAGATCAAAGTCGCCCTCCGCGCCTCGGCTTTTATGGCCGACGAGGTGGTGGTCATCGGCTCCCGCAACCAAACCCGCACCAAAATCAGCACCCCCGTGCCGGTGGACGTGATACCCATCTCGACCATCGTGAACGAGGTGGGGCAGGTGGACATCAACCAAATCCTGACCTACGTCGCGCCCTCGTTTCAGTCGGCCCGGCAGTCTATTGCTGACGGCACCGACCACGTGGACCCGGCGCAGTTGCGCGGCCTCGGCCCGGACCAGGTGCTGGTGCTGATCAATGGCAAGCGCCGCCACCAGAGCGCGCTCGTCAACGTGAACGGTACCGTCAACCGGGGCACTGTAGGCACCGACATGGCCGCCATACCCGCCTCGGCGGTGGAGCGCATCGAGATACTCCGCGACGGCGCATCGGCCCAGTACGGCTCCGATGCCATCGCCGGGGTGATCAACATCGTGCTGAAAAACCGTGTGGGCGTACTGGACGGCAGCATTTCGGTGGGCCAGTTTTCGACCGAGTACGACCGCAACGCCGGGCTGGTGAAATTGGGCAGAAGTACACAACTCACTGACAAAGTGAACGATGGAGAGACCGTACAGGCGGGCCTCAACTATGGCTGGGCACTGGGCGACCGGGGCCGCTACAGCATGACGGTGGAGTACATCAGCCGGGGCGAAACCAACCGCACGGGGACGTACACGGGCCAGATTTACCCCTCCATCGGCGGTGTGGCAAAAGACGATTCCATCCTCGGCGCACGGGGCCTCGACCGCGAGGACTTCGATATGCGCATCGGCCAGTCGCGGGTGAAGGGCGGCGGCGCGACGTTTAATTTTGACTACGACCTTTGCGGCAGCTGGGAAGCCTACGCTTTTGGCGGTGTCTACCTAAAAACGGGCAATGCTGCGGGCTTTTACCGCTACCCCGCTGCGGTGGTGACCAATGCAAAAATCTATGCCCCACAGGTGCTGCGCATTTACCCCAACGGTTTTTTGCCCGAAATCCAGAGCACAGTACAAGACCTCTCGGCTGCCGTCGGCGTGCGCGGGATGTGGAAAAACTGGAACGTTGACCTGAGCAACACCTTCGGCCACAACCGTTTCAGCTTCGACGTGAGCAACTCGGTGAACTACACGCAGGTGTCGCAGGGCGGCGAAATCCAGACGGAGTTTGATGCAGGTGGCCTCACTTTCTTTCAAAATACTTCTAACCTCGACCTGAACCGCCACTTCGGTACGCAGGCGGCTGGGCTGAATGTGGGTGTGGGTGCGGAATTTCGGGTGGATGAGTTCGGTATTGAAGCCGGCGAGGAGGCTTCGTGGCGCAACTACAACACGGCCAGCACGGCCTCGGCTGCGGCACAGGTGTTCGGCGGTTTTTTGCCCTCCAATGAGGGCGAAAATAGCCGCAACTGCTTCGGGCTGTATGTGGATGTGGAGAAAGATTTCTCCGAAGCCTTTCTGGTCACCGGTGCGGTGCGCTTCGAGAACTACTCGGATTTTGGCTCCACCACCAACGGAAAATTGGCGGCCCGCTACAAAATCGGCGAAAAGTTCAGCCTTCGGGCATCGGCCAGCACGGGCTTCCGCGCGCCCTCCATGCAGCAGCGTTTTTATGCCAAAACCAACACGCTCTTCGTGAGTCAGGGTGGCACATTGGTGCCAGTGGAGAGCGGTACTTTCACCAACGACAGCCGCCCGGCGGAGATACTGGGCATCCCAAAACTCAAGCAGGAGACTTCGGTGAACTTTGCGGCGGGCATCACGGCCCGCCCGTTCGCGGGCTTCGAGGTGACGGTGGACGCTTACCAGATCAGCATCAACGACCGCATCGTGCTGACCAACAACTTCGACAGCGGCGGCGACGCTGCGCTGAAAGCCCTGTTGGACGCGGCCAACGCGAGCCAAGCCAACTTTTTCAGCAATGCGGTGAACACGCAGGCGCAGGGCCTCGAGGCGGTGCTGTCATATTCGCGCAAAATGGGCCGCAACCAGGAGTTGCGCTTCACGGCTGCTGGCGCATTCATCCACAACACGGTGGAGAAAAAGGACGGCAAGGCGGTCGTCAAGGCTTCGCCGATACTGGAGCAGACCGGACAAATCGCGCGGTACTTCAACCGCGAAGACCAGAGCCGCATCGAGGTGGCCAGCCCGCAGAGCAAAATCAGCGCGACGCTCAACTACAAAATCGGCAGGGTGGGGCTGATGCTGCGGGCCGTCAACTTTGGCAAGGTGACTTACCTCGACCCCAGCATCAACCCAGACGACCCGACCAAGTTTCCGGCCAACGCTTTCAACAGCGGTGCGCTCGAAACGCTGGATCAGGAGTTTTCCCCAAAAACGGTGGTGGATGCCTCGCTTAGCCTCCGGGTGCTGAAAGGTGTGACCGTTACGGTGGGTGCCAATAACTTGTTTGACACTTACCAAGATGTACACACCCACTCTGGCAACATGAGCCTCGGCCGCTTCGTGTACAGCCGCCGGGTGCAGCAGATGGGCTTCAACGGGCGGTATGTGTTTGGCCGCTTGAAGTTTGATTTGGGCTGTAAGGGTTGAGGAAGTTTGGTTGAGAAGATTGGAACACCGAGGAGACCGATACCACTGACACCACCGAAAGGAACCGAAATGGAAGAAAGTCGGTGGTGTCAGTGGTGTCGGTTTCGTCGGTGTTCTTTTTTGTGCAGGGTTTAAATCCAGATGCTCTGCCTCGCTCGTGCGATATTTTTCGGGCTGCTCCATAGCCAAAATCTATTGAAGACTGGACAAAATATTTTACTGCGATTCCCAACTTTTTCAATTGTCCGCTCTGTCTAGTCAGACAACCCTTTGCAAGGCATAGAAGTCCAAAATAAATTTGCTATAGCAGCAGCAATACACAAAAGTTACTTTAATTCGCCGTTGCTTAATGTTTTAGATTCAACTTAAATCATTGGTTTTTAAAGGATAAAGTAAAAAACTCCTTTTCCTAATTCTCGAACGACACCCGTTGTCTTGCCATGCAGTCTAAGTCAGTGCTCATTTTTTGAGTACAAAAAAAATCTAAGACTCTGAAATATAATTTGGCAAAGACTTGGCTTCGTGTAATCCGATTCATAACCAGTTTAACTGGAAAAACTCATTTCTTTTCATCAAACTCATTTTTGTATGTTCAAATCACTTTACCAAACAGGTCTGCTCCTGTCCGTGTTCTTGCTGACGGCTTTCGCCGCCAACGCACAGTTCCGGGCTACGGGCATTGTCACGGATGCTGATTCCGGCGATCCGCTCATCGGCGCAACGGTCGCCGTAAAAGGTGGCAGTGGCGGCACCGTCACTGACATCAACGGCACGTTCTCCCTACAAATCGCCGAGCGTTCTGCAACGCTGGTGGTGTCGTACACCGGCTACGATGCTGTAGAGCGGACGGTGGACGCAAGCAACAGTGTCGCCAATATCGCGCTTTCCCAAAACAACTCGGCACTGGAAGAAGTCGTCGTAACAGGCTTGGCTTCCACCATCAAAAGGGCCAACTCGGCCACAGCGGTGTCGCGCCTCACGGGCGAACAACTCAACGGCTCTACCCGCCCGGCTACGCTGGATGGTGCCTTGAACGGTAAACTGATCGGGGCCAATATCCAGGCCAACTCTGGTGCGCCAGGTGGTGGTATTTCTGTGAAACTGCGCGGTATTTCGTCTGTCGTAGGTTCCTCAGAGCCGCTGTACGTCATCGATGGTATCATCGTAGACAACTCACAATTCAACACAGGTGCAGGTACTCGTGCCTTCAACGGTGCGGTGAGTGCAGCCAACGCGGGTTCGCAAGACCAAGCCACCAACCGTATCTCGGACATCAACCCTGCTGATATTGAGAGCCTTGAGGTACTGAAAGGCCCGGCTGCTGCGGCAATTTATGGTACGCGTGCCAATGCGGGTGTGATCGTGATCACGACCAAGCGTGGCAAATCGGGTAAAACCAAAATCTCGCTGTCGCAGGATGTTGGCTTTTCCAAAGCCATCAACTTGTTGGAGTCGGAAGATTGGACGGAAGCCAAAATTGCTCAATTCGGCGGCTTTTATCAAGTGCCGGATGTTGCCAAAGCAACGCAAATTTTCCGCGATGCCAAGGGCCGGACTACTGACTGGGACAAGGAGTTTTTTGGCGAAACTGGTCAGATTTTCAACACCAACATCAGCGTATCTGGTGGCAACGATAAAACCCGCTTCTACATCGGTGGTGGTGTCGGTGATGAGTCGGGCATTATGAAAAACACAGGCTTCCAGCGCCGCTCGGCCCGTGTCAACCTGGATCACCGTTTCAGTGATTGGGTGGATGTGAAGGTAAGTTCGGCTTACTACAACAGTGCCAGCCAGCGCAGTTTCTTGGGTAACGACAACAACGGTATCTCCATCGGCTACACCATCGCGTACCTGCCTAATTTTGTGGACCTGCGCCCAACTGAAGTAGATGGCCGCACGGTGTATCCAACACTTGAAGGACTTCCGCAAAACCCATACGAGACCCGCGACCGGATGGAGAACAACGAAAGCACCAACCGCTTCCTGAACTCTTCTGAAGTAAACTTCCACCTCATACGCCGCGAAAAAAGCAGCCTGAAACTCTCACTGCGCGGTGGTGTGGACTATCTGCTGGCTCAGCCACGCATCTACTCACCCGAAGACATGCAGCGCTGGAGGGGTAACCCCGATGCAGGTGCATCGCGTTATGCCAACAACGAAGCATTCCTGACCTATGCGCAGGCGTTTTTGACTTATGGCTGGCGCGTTGGTAACGTAGGTTTGGTGACTCAAGTGGGTCAATTGAAAAACTCCCGCGAAACAGATGAGACATGGATTCAGGGCGAGCGCTTGCTGCCTGCTCAGCGCAATCCTGACCAAGCCGGTGTCATCTTGGCAGATTCTTATCGCTCCAAATATGAAGATGTGGCTACTGACCTGAGCCAAGAATTCAATTGGGATGACAAGGTGATTGGCCGTGTGGGTGTTCGTTTCGATCGCTCTTCGCTCAATGGTGATGTGGATCAAACCTTCCTTTTCCCGCGTGCTCAAGTCGCTGTCAACTTGACAGAGTTTGACTTTTTGACCGACAACAAGATTTTCTCTCAACTGAAACCACGCTTCGCATTTGGTCGTACGGGTGGTGTTGCGGCTTATGGTGAGCGCTTCACTACGCTGAGCCAAGTGAACTATGGCGGTCAGTTGGGTGCAGTAGCACCTACATCCAATGGCAACAACGGCCTGGAGCCAGAAACGGCTCAGGAGATCGAAGGTGGCTTGGATATTGGTTTGCTTAACAACCGCATCACGTT
>JAYSUY010001052.1:0-7795 GCA_043718855.1 Saprospiraceae bacterium
GGGGGCGGTCCCCCGAGCCGCCCCGCCACTTCACGAGCCACTCTCGCAGCCAAGCGCAACGCGACAATTTGACAACTTTTAAAAAGTTGTCAAATTGGGTTCGCTCGCGTGGCCCGATGAGGCTGTTTTTTACAAAAAATTTCGGCTTCGCCGAAAAAAACCGCTCTGCCCGAGATACCCTTTTCTCAAAAAAAAAATTTTTCGGCTTCGCCGAAAAACCAAAAAAAGAAAAAGAAAAAAAGAAAAAAGAGGCGGCCTACGGGCCGCCTCTCAAAGGGTAAAAGGGTAAAAGGGAAAAGGGTTACTTTGTCCTGGCAAGCCTGAAACCGAAACTATTGTACGTAAGACCGGGAGCGACCCTGCCGCGCACGGCAGCCCTGACATTCCTTGAATTGAAGAACCAAGAGCCACCGCGGACAACGCGGCTCGAACACTTACTCTCTACCCAGGCTGAGCCGTCGCGAGGATGGCCGACGTAGGTGGCGTGCCAGCAGTCCTCGCACCATTCCCACACGTTGCCGCTCAGGTCGTGGAGGCTCAGTTGGTTGGCTTTTTTGCCGCCTACGGGGTGGCTTTTCTTTTCGGAGTTTTGGTCGTACCAAGCCACCTCCTTCGGGTCGTCGCTGCCGGCGTATTTGTAATCCACTCCACCCTGCGCGATGGCGCGAGATTGCTGGCCGCCCCTGGCGGCGTACTCCCACTCGGCTTCGGAGGGCAGCCGATAGGCAAGGCTGGTCTTCTTCGAAAGCCATGCGGCGTAAGCCTTCGCCCCATCCCAAGTCACCATCACCACCGGGTGCCGCTCCCAGCCGCGCTTCACGCTGAACTCGCCGCCGGCTGCTGTGCCGTTGTCGTACTCGATCTGCTCCGTGAAGCCAGCGCAGCCGCCCACCTTTTGGCCGGAGCAGTACAGGTCGTACACCACCTTGCCGTCCAGCGTGACCTCGCCATCGGCGTTGAGGGTGATTTTAGAGGCTATTTCATTCAAAAACCGGCAGAACTCGGCGTTGGTGACCTCGTACTTGCTCATCTCGAAGTCGGGCACCGTGACGGGGTGGGCAGGGCGTTCGGCATCGCCAGCATCGGTGTCGTCGGTCTCGCTGCCCATGCGGAACTTGCCGCCTTTCACTTCCACCATCTCTGGGGCATGGGCACTGGGCGGCTGCACGGTGGCAGGTGGGTTGGCGGCTGGCAGGTTGCTGGGCTGCGGGCTGGTTTTTTCGCTCAATACCGGCTCTTGTGGCTTGTCTGGCAGGGGCGGGGGCGGGAAGAAGTAGAAATCTATGGTGACGTTGTCGGTCACGCCCGGCACCTGCTTGCCGTTGGTGCGCTGCTTCACATCCTTTCGGGTTTCCAGAAATACTTTGTGGAGGTCGTAGCCGGGGGTGCTGATGTGGCGCAGGAGGCTGGCGGTGAAGAGGCCGTTGGCACCCTCGGAGCGGTCGTCAGCCACGCCGCCAGGTGCAGTAGCGTAGGCGATGAGCAGTTCTGGCACCGTAACGCCGGAGGCAGCGAGGCCGTTCTGGAGTTTGCGGGTGCCTCGGGCTACGGGAAAGCTGCGGCAAGCATCCAGCACGATGACGTTGAGGCGGTTGCTGGCATCTTGCATCTTGGCGGTCACGCGCTCCAGCGGCACACAGCGCCACTCGATCTCGCTTTCTTCTGCCAGATTGTCGGCCCCGATGGGTACCAAGTAACTCTGCCCGCCGTACTGCACGCCATGACCGGCGTAGTAGAACAGGGCCACCGTTCCGGGGTCTTTGATGCTGCCGGCGAAGGCGGTGAGGAGATTGTTGAGCGCGTCGTAGGCTTGGTCGTACTTCAGCGTGACGCTGAATCCGGCTTTTTGCAGGGCTGCGGCCACATCGCGGGCATCGTTGGCGGGGTTGGCCAAGGGGCTGGTGGTGTAGCGGGCGTTGCCGACGACGAGGGCGACGCGCTTTTCGGCGGTCTGGGCGGCGAGGGCATTGACCCAAAGGAGGGCGAGAAGGAGGAGGGTGTGACGCATAGGGTTGAGTTATGAGTTATGAGGGATGAGTTATCGCGGGACAAATTTGACAACTTTTTGAAAGTTGTCAAATTTCCACGTCGCCAGATAGAGTAGCGCACATTGACCACATGGGCAGATTGACCAGATTCACTCACTGGCATTTGTCCACGCAGCGGCCCGTTTTATCAATCCAAAAGCGCTGGTTGTTCTGCTTCACATAAGCGCGACCACTGGCGTTGAAGTTCTCCACTTCTTGATACCAGTAGGGAAGCACCTTCTGGGTACCTGTGTCGAGAAAGCCCCACTGGGGCTTTTTTTCTCGGCGCACCCTGGCCATGCCATTTTCGGGCGGCAGTTGGAAGTCGTATTCGGGCGCGGGCTTCGCCGTTTTTTTCTCTGGCTCTGCGGGCTGGCTGCTTGGGGCAGGGGGCGTTTTTTCAGAACTGAGGGGCACACGCTTGTCCGGTTCTGAAGGCTTGGCGGCGGCCTTGTCGGCTCCGGCGGGCGGGTTGGTGCCCGAAGGCTTGGGTTCGGCGCGCGTTTGTTTTTCGGGCGGCTGGGCAGCCGAGCCAGCCGTTTTTTCAGCAGCAGAAATGTTGGGGCCGCCCTTCGCTGACTCAGCAGGTTGGGTGGGGAAGCCCGTGCAACTGCGCCACAGCAGGAAGGCGATCAGGGCCGCGCCCGCAAGGAGCACAGGTACGCGCCACGCGAAGGCGCGGCGTGCGCCCTCGTGCGCGGGCGTGCGCGCTTGCGCGGGCGCGGGCATTATGCGCGCGGGCGCACGAGCGGGCATCGGCTCAGGGGCGGGTGCTTGCGCAACGGGCGGGGGGGCATTGACCCCCAATGACGAAATGACGCGCAATGACGCAATGGCGACTTTTACCCCCTCGTACACGCGCCGGTACGGCTCGTCGGGGCTGTCCCATTCTTTGGAAACGATGGGGCGGCCTTCGGGCGGCAGCACCTGCAAGCGGGCGAGGGCTGGCACGTCGTCCCAGCCGCAGTGCCGGGCGATGATGGGCAGCAGGCGGGTTTCGCCGCGCTCGTGGCGGGCGAGCGCTTGGCGGAGTTCCACGTTGCGGATGTAGTCGGAGGCAAAGAAGTCGTCACTCACCAACAGCAAGATGAGTTCGCTCTGGGCGAGCCGCTCGCGGATGGCTTCGTCCCAGAGTTCTCCTGGCTTGATCTCGTGGTCGCTCCAGAGGTCGAGGTCGCCGTTGTCGGCCAGTGGGCGGAGTTGGCGGAGGAGTTTGTCGCGCACGGGCTTGTCCTCGTGGGCATACATGACGAAGGTGCGAAGCGGAGCGGCAGAGGTGTTTGCCATGATAAGGGGGGAAGGTTTGGGCAAAAGTAATGCTTGTTTGTCATTGGCAACCAGCAGTACCTGAAAGCCGTGTACGACCAAGCGGGTGTCTACTCCGAGCCACCAACGCAAAGCAAAAACCCACGCGCCCATGCAACCCTGTCCAAACTGTGCGGCTGAACTCATACCCGGCGCGAAATTCTGCCACTCAGTAGCGGCTGAATTTGTAGAACAGCATGTAGCCGTCGCCGCGAAGGAGCCAGGGGGCGGGAGTGATGGGCATGGTTTTGAGCATTATGCACCCCATTCCTGCTTTTTCCGATACACCACACCCCGAAAAAACGCCACTGCGCTGCCATCTTCCCGCTCAATTCGGACCGCGTAGTTGGCTACAGATCGGCCCAAATGCTCCTCCGTAGCCGTAGCCGTCAGCACATCGCCTTCAAAAACGGCTGCTGCGTGTTCCACTGTGCAGTGGATGGATACCGCGTGTCGGCCACGGCTGTTGCTGGCAAAGGCAAAGGCACTGTCGGCCAGCGAAAACGTGATGCCGCCATGCGCCACGCCGAAGCCGTTGAGCATTTCAGCCCTGACGCGCATCCTCAGGGTGCAGGTGCCTGGGCCTATGTCCAGCAACTCGACACCCAGCCAGCGGCTGAACGGGTCGTTGTCGTACATGGTGTGGAAAATTTCGGAAGGGAGCATTTTTAATGATGAACGATGAACGATGAACTATGAATCGGGAGAGCGGCAAAAGTCAGCATTTTTGCCGCGCCTAAAACCTCCTGCTCCAAAAAGCAGCATCAAAAATGACGACCATGACGCAATGACAAAAACCACCATGACCTGTTTAGTTATCGAAGACGAGCCGCTCGCCGCCGGAGTGCTGGAGGACTACATCCGGCAGGTGCCCTGGCTGCGTTTTGCTGGCCGATGCGCTGATGCGCTGTCTGCCTACGAGGCGTTGCAGCAGCAGTCGGTGGAAGTAATTTTCCTCGACATCCACCTGCCTGGGCTGAAGGGACTGGACTTCCTGCGCTCCCTCCCTCACCCCCCACAGGCCATACTCACCACCGCTTACCATGAGTACGCGCTGGACGGCTATGAACTGAACGTGGTGGACTACTTGCTCAAACCCATTGATTTTGAACGCTTTTTGAAGGCTGTGCAGAAACTGAAACCGCCGCCGCAGGTAGCGGCACCTGAGCGGGTGTTTCATTTTTTCAACGTGAACAAAAAGATGGTGAGGGTGTGGCTCGACGAGATTTTGTCGGCGGAAAGCCTGAAAGAATATGTCCGGCTGCGGCTGCGCGACGGCTCAACGCTGGTCACGAAGGGCCAGTTGAGTGACTTGGAGCAGCGCTTGGCGGGGCGGCAGTTTGTGCGAGCACACCGTTCGTTTTTGGTGGGATTGCGTCATGTCGAGGCGTACACCGCCACCGAATTGTATGTGGGCGGGATGGCGGTGCCGATTGGGCGGCAGTACCAAGAGGCGGTGCAAGAGGCGCTGGATGGGTTGATGAAAGGTTAGGAATGAGATTGTTGAAGAGTTGAGGTTGTTGAGGGCTACGAGTTTTTGAAAACGTCTTACTTTTGGCCGCTTTAACCGCCGTAGCGCGCAGCGCGTAGGCGGTCAATTATCCAATCCACCAATCCACACATCCACCAATTTTATGAATCTGCACGAATACCAGGGCAAGGAACTGCTCAAATCCTACGGGGTAAAAATCCAGGAAGGCATTGTGGCCTACACGGCTGAAGAGGCCGTCGAAGCCGCCAAAAAAATGAAGGAACTGTACGACTCTGGCTGGTGCGTCATCAAAGCGCAAGTACACGCCGGGGGGCGTGGCAAGGGCGGCGGGGTGAAACTCGCCAAAAGCCCAGAGCAGGCTGGCGAACTGGCCGGTGCCATGCTCGGTATGCGCCTCGTTACGCCACAAACTTCGGCAGAAGGCAAATTGGTGCGCAAAGTTTTGGTGACCCAGGATGTATTTTATCCCGGAGCCAGCGAACCTAAAGAATTCTATGTCAGCATCTTGACCGACCGGGGTCGGGGCGGCAACGTGATCATGTACTCGCCCGATGGCGGCATGGACATCGAAAAAGTGGCCCACGAAACTCCAGAGCGCGTGTTCTTCGAGTTCATTGATCCGCTGCTGGGGCTGCGCCCGTTTCAGGCGCAAAAGGTGGCTTTCCACCTCGGTCTGAGCGGTCAGGCCTTCAAGGAGATGGTGGATTTTATCCAAAAACTCTACGCCGCCTTCGTCGGCTCGGATGCCAGCCTGTTTGAAATAAATCCTTGCCTCAAAACCAGCGACGACCGCATCATCGCGGTGGATTCGAAGGTGACGCTGGACGACAATGCGCTCTACCGCCACAAGGACCTGGAGGCCCTCCGCGACACCGACGAGGAAGACCCCTCCGATGTGGAAGCCCAGCAGTACGACCTGAACTATGTGAAACTGGACGGCAACGTGGGCTGCATGGTGAACGGCGCAGGTTTGGCGATGGCGACGATGGATTTGATCCAACTTTCTGGAGGCTCGCCTGCCAACTTCCTGGATGTGGGCGGCACCGCCGATGCGCAACGGGTAGAAAATGCCATGCGCTTCATCCTGAAAGACCCGAATGTGAAGGCAATTTTGATCAACATTTTCGGCGGCATCGTGCGCTGCGACCGTGTGGCGCAGGGCGTGGTGGACGCTTACCGCAAAATCGGGGACATCCCGGTGCCGGTGATCGTGCGCCTGCAAGGCACCAATGCCGACATCGCCAAAAAAATCATCGACGAGTCGGGCCTGAAGGTGATGGGCGCGGTGGAATTTCAGGAGGCCGCCGACTTGGTGGCGCAAGTGCTTTAAACTCCCACACACGACAATCCCGATTTATCGGGATTGTCGCGTTTTGAAGGAGGCCTAATGCCCTCTAATTCAATAACTCAGCAATTCAAAATGTGGACACCACTCGAACATTTCCGCCAACTCAGCACCGCTGAATTAGACGCGCTCACCGAAGCCCCCGTGCTGATCACCATCCTCGTGGGTACTGCCGACGGCAAGTTGGACCGGGAGGAGCGCACGTGGTCGGAGCGGCTGCTGCGCTCGCGTACCTACAACAATCCGAAGATGCTCAACGAGTTCTACCGGATTGTGTCGAACGGGTTTCTGGAAAAAGTGGACGCTAAACTGGCCGAACTGCCCGCCGACACCGAGCGGCGCTGCCAAGATGTAGCCCATCAACTCAGCAAGATCAATCCGATTTTGGCCAAACTGGATCAGCAGGTTGCTGCCGACCTCTACAAAGGTTTTTTGGGCTTGGCAGAGGAGACGGCGGAGTCATCGGGTGGTTTCCTGCGCATCGGGGCCATCAGCGCGGTGGAGGAGCAGTGGGTGGGGTTGCCGATGCTTGATCGGGTTGAGATGCCGCCGAAGTCTGCTGAAGCAGAGTACGAGGATAACAATTGAGTACAAAACAGAGGGGCCAGCGCAGTACGCTGGCCCCTCTGTTTTGGCCGCTGTTGGCATCCCCGCCAACAGCCACCGACGAAGCGGAACCTCCTACCGAATGGCGGCTTTTTTTTGTTGTTATTCCCATGACAGTCAAGTTGTTGCAGTCTAAGTCCTACCGCACCACCTTCCCCGTCTTCACTCGCTCGCCGCTTGACAACACCTCCCAAAAGTACATCCCCGCTGGCAAATCCCCCGTCTCTACTTCCGTGATGCCGAAGGCCAGCCGTTCCTCCAGCACCAAGCGCCCCAGCGCATCGTACAGCCGAAACACTGGGCTGCGCAGGTTCGCGCTCAGCGCGACCGAGAGCCTATCCACAAATGGGTTGGGCGACACCAGCACTTGGCTTTGCAGCACCGGATTCTCTTGGGCCGATACGCCTAGGTAGAGCGTCTTGCAGTGCGTGTTAGAGCCATTCACGTTGCTCACCGTGAGGCACACTTGATAGATGCCTTTCTTGCTGAACAGGTGCTGGGGGTGGCGCAGGCTGCTCTTGTTGCTCGCCGCGCCGGAGGCCGGGTCGCCGAAGTCCCACTTCCACTGGGCCGGCTCGTAGTAGGAGAGGTCGTGGAAGTCCACATGGAGCGCATCCAGCGTGTCTGGCTCGTAGCGGTACCAAGCCTTGGGCCAGTTGTTCAGGCCGAGCGTGTCGCAGGGCGAGCCGTCGAGCGGGCCGAGGCGGTAGTTGGGATGGTTGGGGACAGACTGTGCGTTGTTTTTGTACAATCTTATTCCATGGTTGACAAAACCACAGTTTGCGCCCTTCTTGTCGGGGTCTGTTATTACATGAAGATACCGTGTACTGTTTCCCGCACTTCCATATATACGTCCGTCAGGTGCGAGTTGAAGTTGATAAAACACCACTGGGAACGGATCCAAAAAGCCGTCGTAAATCCCAACCACCGTCTTTGATCCCCAAACATCTGCGGCGCTTAAATCATACTGATATACTATGTCGTACTGGGTTTGATATAAAAACTGCCCGCTGGGCGAAA
>JAYSUY010001053.1:0-7794 GCA_043718855.1 Saprospiraceae bacterium
CGAGTGCCACGACCGACGCTGCAATACATTGGGTTTCTTGCCCGATTTGGAGCCTTTCCTCTACTCGGCAGTGTATCTGACGGTGCAATTTGAGGAGCCGTGCAGCGAGGTGGACATCGCATTTCCCCTGGACGGATGGGTGGTCAAACCTGACCTACTGAACCCAGCAGAGCAAAACAACCTGCCCATCACAGTGGTCGGCTACGACAAGAAAGACGCTGATCTGTTGGGCATCCGCCTGCAATACCGGCCTGAAATTGGCGACGGCGCGTGGATCAACATCACCAACCAGAACATTGACAACTACATCCCCAAAGACTCGCTGGGCGATCTGTTTGAGGAGTATAAATGGAACACAGGTGGTATGCCGCAACTGGCCGACGGCCCTTACGAGATACGCGCCATCAGTGTGTGTGATGGAGCGCCTACCGACAATTCAGGCTACTCGCACGTCATCAAGGGTCGTATAGACCGGGAGCCACCAAGCCTCGTGGGTACACCTGAGCCAAGCGACGGGGTGTACAACGTGGGCGACGAAATCTCCTTCACGTTCAACAAGCACATCAACTGCAACAAGTTGATCCAAGCCACCGGATTTCCTACGATTGTCAAAAACAACGTCGGGCTGTTCAACACGACCACAGGTAAACCGATCAATGTGAATATCACCTGCTTTGAGAACAAGATCACCCTTGATCCGCTCTCTCAGAATGAGTTTTTCGAGAACCTGATCCTCCGTGCTGAACTGAACAACATTCAGGACCTGACAGGTAACAAACTCATTAACGAACAGTGGGAGTTCTTCGTGGATCGCAACGAACTGGCTTGGCTGACCGATAGTTTTGGCCTCACCAAGTTCGAGAACGAGTACAAAACCGGCACAGCAGCCATCCACAACCGGGGCGGCTACCCGGTACCGTTTACCATCACTGGTGTGCCCTCGTGGGTGCGCGTGGTGCCGAGCGCGGGTACGCTGGTCGCCAACCAAATCCTCCCGATCACCTTCGAGGTGGATTCTTCGTTGGCTTTCGGACACTGGACGGACAACATCACGCTGCACACCGAGACGGGTCAAAACCCATTCTTCATGGGTGGCGACGAAAAATTGCCCATCGGTGTCCGCGTCGTGTGCCGCCCGCCCGTGTGGTCGGTACAGCCCGGTCTTTACGAAAACTCGATGAACATGGTGCTGAGCCTCAACATTCAAGGCCAAGTTTCCACCGACATTGAGGACATCGTGGTGGCCTACATCAACGATGAACTGCGGGGCCGCGCCAACGTGCGCTATGTGCCAGAACTGAACACTTACTTGGCCTACCTGAACGTGTACGGCGACCCCAGCGACCAGTTGGACGACGTGCGCCTCGAAATCTGGGACGCTTCGGCCTGCCTGCGCTACGGCTCGGTGGTGGAGAGTTTCACTTTCCAGCCCGACAACGTGATCGGCATCCCGAACAACCCGCAGGTGATCCACACCAGCGGCCTCGTGCTGCGCGAAGTGCCTTTCGGTTACGGCTGGAACTGGCTGTCGTTCAACCTCGCATTTCCCGACAACAGTCTCGGTGCCGCGCTGGCTTCGCTCAATCACCCGCAGAACGACCTGATGAAAAGTCAGACATCGTTCTCGACGTACAGCGGCGGCTGGTTTGGCTCGCTCACCAACTTGGGCAACACCACCATGTACGTCTACCGCGCCGACGTGCCAGACACACTCAAAATGGTGGGCAACCTGATCAACCCAGCCACCACGAACATCCCGATCGTGACCGGCTGGAACTGGATCGGCTATGTGCCAAGTTACTCACTGCCAGTCAACGCTGCGCTTGGCTCACTGCCCTCACAAACGGGCGACCTGATCAAGAGCCAAACGGCCTTCGCGCAGTACATCAACCCGACTTTCGGCTGGATTGGCAGTTTGCAGTACATGCAGCCGCCCAACGGCTACCAGATCAAAGTGGCTACGCCCGGCACGCTGACTTATCCGCCGCCGACGCAAGTCAACGGCAATGTGGAAAGCAGGGGTGGGGAAAACGAGCAGCCCGTAGCATTCTGGAACGTAAATCCCGCCCAGTACGAACACAGCATGACGCTGATCGGGATGTTGAAAGCCAATAGCCAAAACATCACGACGGCTACGATGGAACTCGGCGTGTTTGCTGGCACAGAAGTGCGCGGCTCAGCTCAGGCCATCTACGTCGCGCCGCTGAACGCCTACCTGTTTTTCCTCACTTCCTACGCCAACGCGGGCGGCGAGCAGTTGAAGTTTAAACTCTTCGACAGCGCAAGCGGCGCGGTGCAGGAATTGAGCGAAACGATGTGGTTTGTTTCTGATTTGCACCAGGGCAGCATCGAGTCGCCCATACCATTCACGCTGAAAACCAGCGGTTTGGCAGATGTAACGGCAGAGCAATCCTTCGATGTACAGCCCAACCCGTTCAGCACCGAAACCATGTTCCGCTTCGCGCTACCGCGCTCGCAGGAAATCACGATCAGTGTAGCAGATGTGAACGGGCGTGAAGTATCGCAGCTCCGTTCGCGGGCAAAATCTGGCCTCAACACGGTGACGTGGGACGGTACTTCTGACGCTGGGCTACGGCTCGGCGCGGGCGTGTACTTCGTCCGACTGAGTACCGAAGATGGGATGGTGACGAGGAAGGTGGTATTGCAACGATAAATGGCAGGTGCCGGGGCGACTCGAAGTCGCCCCGGCACTCTTCCAAAATTCTCTCTGAAAACACCTGCCGTTTCCCTGAGTAAATCGCCATGCCCACTGAAAGATTTAAAGGTGCGGCTGATGTCCGGCTGATTTTTGCAGAGGTGTGGCACACTTTGAAAGTGTGCCACACACCCTGCTTTCCCCAATAATCAATTCAACCAGCATTCAAACAAGTCACCTAACATGAACAAGCGAGATGTTTCCGCCTTGCCAGGCACCAACTTTTTATGCAGCCTTCTCCTGCTAACGGCCCTGTTGTTTGCTGGCTTGACCGCCGAAGCACGTTCTCCTTCGCCGGAGGCTGCGGCGACCCCAACTTCAAACTTCAAACTTCAAACTTCAAACTTCCTTCCGCCCCCCAACTGGACTGTCAACCCCAGCAACTACCAGTTCAACATGAACGTAGTGCTTTGCGTCCGGTACAACAACGCTCCAGACAATACGCTGGGCAATCAGGTGGGTGTGTTCGTTGGCACAGAGTTGCGCGGAGTAGGCACGAGCGTCGTCTTCGCAGGGCAGACCTACTATTTCGTCACGGCGTATTCCAACATTTACACGGGCGAGACGCTGAACTTCCGCACGTACTACGCAGCCGACGACAAGGTGTACGCCTCGGCTGAAACCGTTGTGTTTACCCACCACAAAGAGGCCAGCACTTTAGCCAACCCGATTTGTATCAACATTGATCCCGCAGCGGATTTTTCGCCCGAACTGTCGCCTTTTTTGGCGTACACGACCTTGCAAAACATCCCCTTCCCACCCGTTAATCTGGTGGCTAACCTCATCAGCCCCGATGGCGACCCGGTGACTTGGAGTGCTATGTTTGGCCCCAACCTGACGGCTACCATCGTCAATGGCATACTGACCGTCACACCCGTGTCGTCTGCTTGGACGGGTACGGAAACCGTGACCGTAAAAGTCACCGAGAACACGCCCGGCCAGAAAATGGCTACCCAGACCATACAGTTCACCGTGCTGCCCGATTATGGAGCACCCGTGTTGCAGCCCATACCGAATCAGACCATTTTTCCAGGCGGGATGTTCACGCCATTTGATCTGGACAACTACCTCACATTCGCTGGGCCATGCCGAAAATTTGATTTTGATGTATTTCCATATACTGGCATGGTTGCCGACCCGGCTTGGCCGGTGGTACCACCCGCTGCTCAAGCCATGACCATCGTTGCGCGTCCGCTTTTTGCCGATGTACAGTTGGCAGGGCCGGGAGCCAAGTTGGCTGCTTTTGTCAACGGAACACTCGCCGGGTGGGCTTCGCCCACAGGTGTTTCGCCCAATGTTTCTTATGCCATCACCTTGCAAAATGTTGCCGCAGGGGACATCTCATTCCGATTTTATCATGCCACAAACCAGTTTTTGTACGTAAAGACCACGACGCTGGTCTTCACGCCCGGTGGCTCGTTAGGCTCAGTAGCTGCCCCGCTTGACATCCAACTATCGCCACTGGTGCCTACGTTGGCCCCCGATGGAAGCGTCCAAGTGATTGTAGCCGACCCGAATTGGCTGGGGACTTACCCGGTGGATTTCATCGTGTGGGATTGCAATTATCCCACTCAACGCCGCGACAAAAAACAAGTTACTTTTAGTGTGGCAATAGATAATCGCCCGAAGATTACGTCGCCACCGACCGTTAATTTTCAGGAAACGGCCTGCTATGCATTGTATGATGCACAAGCCACCGACCCTGTCAACTCGGAAGGTAATGGCTTAACTTATTCGCTCGCAGGGGGGGCTGACCAGTCTAGGTTTTCGATCGACCCGGCCAATGGCAAACTGAGTTGGGCGATGGGCTTCGTCCCTGACTTTGAAACACCTGCCGATGCCAACACCGACAACCAGTACGAGGTCATCATTCGGGTGACAAACCTGATGAGCATGACCGACGACTTGAAGTTGATTGTTACCGTTACGGACAATCTGGTGGAGATGTTCCAGCCCCAGGTCAACGGAGGAGCCACGGCAGTTTGTCTGCTGGGCAGCCTAGTGTTGCAAGCCAGCGGCGGCAATGCCTATCAATGGAGCACTAGCGCACTTACGACTTCCATAACCGTCAACATGACAGGCACTTACACCGTTACGGTTACCAATAATGTAGGCTGTTCGGGCAGTGTCGTGGTCACCGTCACGGATCGCCCCACCATCGCTGCGGCATCGGGCAGTGCGCCCATTTGTCTGGGCAGCAGCATCAACCTGAGTTCTACGCCAATGGGCGGTTCCGGCATCTACACTGCGTTTGCGTGGGCTGGCCCCAACAGTTTCGCCGCATCGGTGGAAGACCCAACGGCATTCCCAGCAATAGCAATAGCAGCGGGTACTTATACGGTTACCGTGACGGACAACACAGGTTGCTCGGCTACCGCCACGACTGCGGTCGCTGTGACGGCCAACCCGGCACCCACCATCACAGCCAGCAATAATGGCCCGCAATGCGTAGGGAATAATTTGCTGCTGCGATCAACGCCGATGGGTGGCTCAGGCACCTACACGCAATTTAAATGGTCAGGGCCCAACAGCTACAACTCGGCTACAGAAGACCCCGGCGGCTTTCCAGCCACCTTGGCTTTTGTTGGTACATTCACCGTCACAGTGACGGACAACTCTGGTTGCACAGCCACTGGCTCCACTACGGTGCAAGTCAATCCGCAGCCTACCATCACGGCAGCCAGCAACTCGCCGCTGTGTATCGGGCAAACCGTTACCCTGAGTTCCACACCTACGGGCAGTGGCGGCGGGTACACAGACTTTGCCTGGGCTGGCCCCGGCTTCACCTCCACGTTGGAAGACCCAGCCAGTTTTCCCGCAACTTTGGCGGCCAACGGCACCTACACGGTGACTGTGACGGATAATCAGGGCTGTACGGCTACGGGTACTACTGTGGTAAAAGTCAATGGATTGCCTACAATTGTGGCAGCCGTGCTTGGCCCAGTGTGTACGGATGGCTCCTTGATGTTAGGCTCCACACCCGCTGGCGGCTCCACGCCGTATGCTTCGTTTCAGTGGGGCGGACCCAACAGTTTTTCTTCTCTTCTGGAAGACCCAGCGACCATCCCGGTGATCCCAGCGGTGGCTGGTACCTACACCGTCACGGTGACCGACCTAGCGGGTTGTACCGCCACCGGAAGCGTGACGACAGCCGTTGCGCCCCTTCCCACCATTACAGCCAACAACAATGGCCCGGTCTGTTCCGGCAACAACCTGACCTTGTCGTCTACGCCTACAGGCGGTACTACGCCATACTCCCTGATCCAGTGGATGGGACCAGACAGCTATGTTGCTTCGGTGGAAGACCCGGTGGCATTCACGACTACACTGGCATCGATGGGTATTTATCAAGTGAAAGTGACCGACGATAAGGGATGCACCGCCACTGCCACCACTGCGGTAACCATCAATGCAAAACCGACGATCACTGCAACCAGCAACAGCCCGGTATGCTTGGGGGCCAACATTGATTTGCAATCTACGCCCGTAGGTGGCTCGGGGGTGTACTCCACGTTCAACTGGGCGGGGCCAAGTTCTTTCGTCAGCACCCAGGAAGACCCCGTGCGTGCCAACTCGACCGTGCTTCATACCGGAACCTACCGCGTGACGGTGACAGACAACGCGGGCTGCACGGCCACTGCTTCCACAAGTGTAGCGGTATCGAGCAACTCCGCTCCGAGTACCACCGCTACGGCCAATACGCCGCTGTGTGCAGGACAGAACATCACGCTCGGTTCCTCGCCTTCGGGTGGCTCTACTCCCTATGCCGGGTTCCTGTGGACAGGGCCAAATGGCTTCAATGTAGCCAGCCAAAACCCTACTCCGTTTGTGGCAACAGCCTTAAAAGCAGGTGTTTACACGATAAAAATTACAGACAACAAGGGCTGCATCGGCACCAATTCCGTCACGGTAGTCGTGAACGCTCCAGTAGTAGCCCCATCCGTGAACGACCCGCTGTGCGAAGGCTCCACGGTGATGCTGAAGGCTAACCCTTCGGGCAGTACGGGTGGCTACTTTTTTGATTGGGACGGGCCAAACGCCTATGACTCTGCCGCAGAAAACCCTGCAAGTTTTACAGCAAATGCTTCCACTGTGGGTACCTACACGGTCAAGGTGACCGACATCTCCAACTGTACTTCCACTGGTACAGTGGTCGTTGCCATCCAGTTCAACGATCCGCCCACCATCACTTGCCCTGCCAATCAGGAAGTGACGGCCAGCGGTACTTGTACGGGCATTGTGGGAAATCGGGTGACATCTGCTACCAATGTGACGGATGACTGTACGGCTCAGAACTTGATCCAGGTGACCCAAATGCCCGTTGCCAGTACGCCACTCTCTGGCCACAATGATGAGGAAACAGTGACCTTGACCGCTTTTGACGGCTCACTCAGCACAACCTGTACGTTCAAAGTCATCTTGAAAGACAAAACGCCGCCCAGCATCACCTGCCCCGCCGATCAGACCGTGATGGCAGACGAAGGTTGTGCTGGCATAGTCGGCAACCGCATCGGTTTGGCCACAGGGGTCGGTGATAACTGTACGGCGGTGCCTACTGTCACTCAATTGCCTGCGGCAACCACTCCCTTGAGTGGCCACACGGACGCTGAAACGGTGACGCTGACCGCTGATGATGGACACGGCAACACAACGCCTTGTACTTTCAAAGTGACCCTGAGAGACGTGACTCCACCGACCATCACCTGCCCCGCTGACCAGACTTGGGCTGCCGACGAAAATTGCAGCCACCCAGTGGGGGCTTGGAACCCGCTCTCGGTGAGTGACAACTGCCCAAGCAGCCTTACGGTGGTACAAAGCCCAGTCGCCACAACGATGCTGGTAGGCCACAACGACTTTGAGATCGTGACCCTCACCGCCAACGACGGGCATGGCAACACGACACCCTGCTCGTTCCGCGTGACGCTGAAAGACATTACGCTTCCGGTCATTACTTGCCCTGCCAACATCTTCAAAGTCAACGATTTGAACCTGTGCAGCGCGGTGACCACCTACACGGTGACCGCGACAGACAACTGCGGTGCTTCGGTGGCTTGGGTGAGCGGATTGGGCAGCGGGGA
>JAYSUY010001054.1:0-7793 GCA_043718855.1 Saprospiraceae bacterium
GTTCAGGCCGAAGTCTATCGGTGTCAGATCCTTAGTGAACCACGGAAGGCTCTGCCGGCATAGTAAGATTCGGCACCGTTGTGATACACGAAGACCTTGTCATAGCGGAAATCACAAAAAATGGCACCACCGAGTTTTCTAATCTCTGCAGGTGTTTTCAACCAGCTCGATGTTTTCGTATCGAAATGTCCAAGTTGCTGCAATGCTCGATATTGCTCTTCCGTCAACATCTCAATGCCCATAGCAGCAGCCATATCCATAGCATTGTTTTCTGGTGGATAATCTTTTCTGGATTCCAGCGCTTTCTGGTCGTAACAAACACTTCTGCGGCCTTTAGGACTTTCCGCTGAACAATCATAAAAAATGTATTCGCCCATCTTTTCATCGTGTCCAACTACATCAGGTTCGCCGCCAGTTCGTTCCATTTCATGGAGCGACCATAGTTTTTCACTCTTACTGTCCAGTCTTGCTTGTACTTTACCCCATTCCAGCCCTTGATGGCGGGTTATGTTTTTTTCAAAACGGGCTTTTAGTGCTCTGAATAGTACTTCGCGTTGTTCTGGGGATAACTCCTTTTTATTTTCCATTGCCATAATGTGTTGTTTTGATTTGCAGATTCAAGGATCAAATGCAACAGCCAGAAGGACTTCAAGTCGCCCTAGCTGTTGCATTTAAATGTGGTCAATGTAAAAATGCCAATCGTGCCACACATTGACCACATTATCAGCACATTGTTCACATTCTCCTATTGCTGCGTCACCTCCACCCGATACACAATGTAGTCCGTGTCGCCCTGCCAAGGGAAAGCGTCGGTCACCTCCTTGTAGTACAGCGTGAGGACTTTGCCCTCGTTTTTTTGTAGATCGGCATACACGTTGGCATCTTTTGCAGAGAAATCCCAAGTGCTTTGCTGGGTCAGCATCATGCTGCCTGCGAGGTGCAACTGGCCCTCATAGGTCTTGAACATAACCCCTTTTTTCGATACTTTGAACAGGGTGCCAGTGCGCGACCCTTCGCTCAAGACATAGGTGCGATAGACGTAGTAGCCTGCGCTGAATAGGATGCCCGCAATCAGCAGCGACCATGCGGTGATGCGGAATGCCTTGCGGGCTTTTTGCTTAACTTGATCGAGTTGAACAGACATTTTTAAAACGATGAAGGATGAACGATAAACTATGAACGAGGAATTATGAAAGAGGCCCAGTTCATAGTTCCTCGTTCATAGTTCATCGTTCATTCAAACCCCTTTTTTGCTCCCCCAAATCTGCACATGCAGCCGATCAGAGTATCGGAAACCGTGCATTTTGCAGATGTCTACCAGCCAAGGGCGTTTTTCAGCCAGCAGTTCGCGGGTAGTGGCTTCGGGCATGAGCCAGACTTTAGAGGGCGAAATTGCATAATTTTCCAGCAATTCCAGTACTTCAGCGAGGTCGCTTTCGCCAGCCAACACAAATTTAAAGTTGGCTTTGGGGCTGGCCGCGAAAAAGCGGTAGGCCTTCGGCTTCTCGCGCAGACGCTTGGGATTGTTGCTGTTGTCCAATTTGGGCGACATGTTGTACTGGTCAATCGCCGCGTCAAATTCAGCCGTCGGCACCAGCGTGCCGTTGGTTTCCGTCTCGAAGCGGTAGTCGGGCGAGTGTTGTCGCAGGGTGCGCATCAGTTGGGTCAACCCGGGCTGTTGCAGCATGGGCTCGCCGCCGGTGAGGATGATGTTGTGGCAGGGAAAAGCCGCTACGGCTTGCGCCACGTCCTCCACGGCGCACTCTGCGATCCAGTCTTTTTTGTCAAATTTTCGGTAGCCCGGCAGCGCTTCGTGCTGGTGCGCGAAGCGAGTACCCACCCAGTTCCAAGTGTAGTCGGTATCGCACCAGATGCAGTGCAGGTTGCAGAGCGAGGTACGCACGAACACGCTGGGTACACCGATGCTTTTTCCCTCACCCTGTATGGAGTGGAATATTTCGGGCTGGCCGTTGAGTCGAGCAAGTCGGAGCATGGGTGGGTTTTACTGCTGAAAAAACGACTCCACAAACGCCCGGCGATTGAAAATCTGCAACTTGTCGATGCTCTCGCCCACGCCGATGTAGCGGATGGGGATTTTGAACTGGTCGCTGATGCTGAGGGCTACGCCACCCTTCGCGGTGCCGTCCAGTTTGGTGAGGGCGAGGCAAGTGATGGGGGCCACTTCGGTGAACTGTTTGGCCTGTTCCTGAGCATTTTGGCCAGTGCTGGCATCCAGCACCAGCAGCACGTCGTGGGGTGCGCCAGGCAGTTTTTTCTCGATGGAGCGGTGGATTTTGCCCAACTCTTGCATCAGGTGGGTCTTGTTGTGCAAGCGGCCAGCAGTGTCGATGATCGCGATATCACAACCGTTTTCTACGGCATAATTCGTTGTCTCATAGGCTACTGCGGCGGGGTCGGCGTTCATGCCTTTGGAGTAAAAATCGCAGCCCACACGCTGCGCCCATATCTCCAGTTGCGTTACCGCACCCGCACGAAAAGTATCGGCAGCACCAAGTACCACCTTGTGGCCGCGCTGCTTGAACTGGTGGGCGAGTTTGCCGATGGTGGTGGTTTTGCCCACACCATTCACGCCGATCACGAGCAGCACATAAGGTTTTTTTCCGGCAGGTATTTCGAAGTCCTCAGCATCCTCCGTGTTGTTTTCCGCGAGCATCTGTACGATCTCGTCGCGGAGTATCTCGTTGAGTTCGGAGGTGTTCACGTACTTGTCGCGGGCCACGCGGGCCTCAATGCGACCGATGATTTTCACCGCAGTGTCCAGACCCACGTCGCTGCTGATGAGGACACTTTCCAGTTCGTCCAGCACCTCCTCGTCTACCGTGCTTTTGCCCGCTACGGCGCGGGTGATTTTGTCAAAAAAACCTTCTTTGGTTTTTTCCAGCCCCTTGTCGAGGTCTTGTTTTTTGTCTTTGCTGAAAAATTTATCGAAAAAACCCATGATTTAAATGTGGTCAATGTGCTGATAATGTGGTCAATGTGGAGGTAATGTGGTCAATGTGTTTGAACGTAGTCAATGTGAAAATGCCCATACTACTGGACATTTTTCACACAACGCCACAACGACACGACGGTAATAGGACTAAATCATTCGAAGCGGACTCGTTGTGTCGTCGTGGCGTTGTGTGAAAAATGTCTAGTAGTGTGCAATGCCAAGCGTTACCCACATTCACCAATCACCATTCACCAATCACCATTCACCAATTCATATTTCCCCGTTGGCCGCCCGTATCGTCTCGATCAGGTGTGGCTTTTTGCGGCGCGACACCTCTACCGTTTCGCCCGTGTCGAGTACGAGGTAGCCGCCTTCGCCCTTGATGTAAGTCTTCATAAAATTGAGGTTCACGATGTGCTTTTTGTGCACCCGCACAAAACCCAGCGCCATCAGCGTATCCTCGTAAGCCTTGATGGTGCGGCTGGCCGTGAATTTTTCGCCGCCGCGCAGCATGAA
The DNA here is from genome assembly GCA_043718855.1 of Saprospiraceae bacterium. Taxonomy (GTDB): domain Bacteria; phylum Bacteroidota; class Bacteroidia; order Chitinophagales; family Saprospiraceae; genus M3007. The sequence continues at coordinate 3,470 of JAYSUY010001054.1, forward strand.
GTGCGTGTAGTTATCCGCTGCTTCGAGGCGCACGATGTCGCGGAGGCGCACGAAATGGATACCATCCAGCCCCGCGATGCCCAGTTTCTCGAAAGCATTGGGCGAGTTGGGGTTGAAGTTTTGTTGCAACACCTCCACCCGCTTTTTGGTGGCTGCGTTGCGGCGACGGATGCGGCTCACCGCCTTCATCAGTTCGTTGCCATCAATGGGCTTCGTGACGTAGTGGATGGCTGCAAACTCGAAGGCCCGGATGGCGTATTTCTCGTAAGCCGTCACAAAGATTACATCAAACGGGATGTCGTCCATTTTTTGCAAAGCGTTGAAAACCAATCCATCTGGTAGGTTGATGTCCAAAAACGCTACATCGAAACGGCCCTCGCCCTCACCGCTCGCCAAGCGGAGCAGGTCAGCGTTCGAGCCACCCGTAGCGACTACCTCCACTTCGGGGCAGTACTTGGTAAGCATATTTTGGAGGTTTTCGAGGCCTTCAGGCTCGTCCTCAATGAGCAGTGCGCGTATGTTCATGGATTGAATCAAGAAAGGTGATGAGTAAATGAGAAACGGCTCTGGAATAAAGGTACAAATTGGGCGGCCTTGTTTTGTCGCTGTTTTCGTTGTTCGTCGGTTGTTTAGGTCCCACTAAACGCCCTCCTCCGGCCTCAACAGCAACAAAAACGGCTCCCCCAATTTGTACCTTATATTCCAGCGCCGTTCCTAAGCAGCGGCAAAAGTAGCGTTATATCCGGCATTCCGACCTGCATCTGGCGGCATCCTCATCAAACACCACACTTGCGACTCCAGCCTCGGCGCTTGCTCGAAATGCACGTCGCCACACCGCGTGGAGTCCCTACTTTTGCCCAAAATTATCCGCTTGTCACCCAAATTTTTTTTCCAAAACACATTCCGCACAGCGCAGGTTTTGTTTCAAAAAATGCTCGCCGCGACGCAGCCTTTTTTAAAAAAAAACGCGCAGCACGCAGTCTCCTTTGCCCGTCGCCGTCCCAAAACGGCCGCTTTTTGCCTTCTGCTTTTTGCTTTTTGGCTCTTCTGCCTCCCCAGCCCCCTGTTTCGCAAGCCGCTCAGCACCGTGCTCGAAGACCGCAACGGCGACCTGCTCGGTGCCCGCATTGCTGCCGATGGGCAGTGGCGATTTCCAGCAGCCGATTCGTTGTCCGAAAAATACACTACTTGCGTTGTCGCCTTCGAGGACAAGCGATTTTGGTGGCATCCCGGCGTAGACCCCCTCAGCCTCAGCCGCGCCTTGTGGCAAAACCTCTCGAAAGGCCAAGTCGTCAGCGGCGGCAGCACGCTCACCATGCAAGTCGTCCGCATGGCCCGCGACAACCCCCGCCGCACCGTGTGGGAAAAAATGCTCGAAGCCTTCATGTCCACCCGGCTCGAAGCGGGCCGCTCGAAGCGCGAAATCCTCAGCCTCTACGCCTCCAACGCGCCCTTCGGCGGCAACGTCGTGGGTATCGAGGCTGCATCGTGGCGGTATTACGGCAAAAAAACCGCCCTGCTCAGTTGGGCCGAAGCAGCCACCCTCGCCGTGCTGCCCAACAGCCCCGCCCTCATCCACCCCGGTCGCAACCGCCAGGCTTTGCTCGACAAGCGCAACCGACTGCTCGAAAAACTCCGCGACAGCGGCCAGATCACCGCCCTCGAATGTGAACTCAGCCAGTCGGAGCCACTGCCCGATCAGCCCCTGCCACTGCCACAACTCGCACCGCACCTGCTGGATCGGTTCTTGGTTCTTGGTTCTCGGTTCTCAGGCGGCGGCACACCGACAGCCAACAACCAACAACCGATAACTAATAACCGACAACTGACAACCATCGACCGTGTACTCCAGCAGCGCGTCACTGACATCCTCGTGCGGCGACAAGAAATCAACCGGGGCAACGATGTCCATAACCTCGCGGCAGTGGTCATCGAGGTGAGTACAGGTGAGGTGTTGGCCTACGTCGGCAATGTGCCGGGCGCGGGCAAGGATCACAACGAATCGGTGGACGTGATCGCCGCACCGCGCAGCACGGGCAGTATCCTGAAGCCCTACCTCTACGCCCTCGCGCTGGAAAGCGGCGACATCCTGCCGGCCAGCCTGCTGCACGACGTGCCTACCCAACTCGGCGAGTACAAGCCCGAAAATTTCTACGAAAACTACGACGGCGCGGTACCCGCCCGACGTGCCCTCATCCGCTCGCTCAACGTGCCCTTCGTGCTGCTGCTCCAGCAGTATGGGCTGGAAAAATTTCACTTCAATCTCCAACGACTGGGCCTCAGCACCCTCCAAAAACCGCCCAGCCACTACGGCCTCACGCTCGTGCTCGGCGGCGCGGAGGCCAACTTACTCGACATCACCAACACCTACGCCTGCATGGCCCGTACCCTCGGCAGTTTCTATGACCGCGATGGCCGGTATGCATCTGATGATTTCCGTCCGCCCACTTTTTTAGGTGTGAGGGGTGAGGAGCGAGAGGTGAGGGCCACGCCACGCTCCTCACTTCTCACTCCTCTCCCCTCACTCCTTTCTGCTGGCTCCATCTGGCACACCTTCCAGGCCATGCAGGAAGTGGAGCGGCCCAACAGCGCGGGCGAGTGGGAGTTGTTCCGCGCCAGCCGCCGCATCGCTTGGAAAACCGGCACCAGTTTCGGTTTCCGGGATGCATGGGCAGCCGGGGTCACGCCGCGCTACGCCGTAGGCGTGTGGGCGGGCAATGCCGATGGCGAAGGCCGACCGGGACTGGTGGGTGTGGAGGTGGCCGCGCCTGTGCTGTTCGAAATTTTTGAGCAGTTGCCGGGCGGAGATGAGTGGTTTGACCCGCCTTACGACGACATGGCGCAAGCCACCGTGTGCCGCCAGAGTGGCCTACGAGCAGGCGATTTTTGCGAAAAAGACACCATGTGGATACCCAAAAGTGGGCTGAACGCCCCGCTTTGCACTTACCACCAGTTGCTGCACCTTGATGCTTCGGGCCAGTGGCAGGTGACGAGCGACTGTGAATCGCCCGACCGGATGCTGCACCAAGCATGGTTCGTGATGCCGCCTGTGGAAGAATTTTACTTCAAAAACAAAAACCCCAACTACGCTACGCCGCCGCCCTTCCGGGCTGATTGTGCAGGTGCGCAGATGGCGCAAAGCCAGTCGCCGATGCAGTTGATTTACCCGAAACACCCCACGCGCATCTACGTGCCAGTGGAGTTGAACGGGCAGTTGGGCAGCACGGTGTTTCAGGTGGCCCACCGCTCGCCCAGCACGGAGGTGCATTGGCACCTGGATGGCTCGTACCTCGGCAGCACCAAAACTTTCCATCAAATGGCCCTGCAACCCGCTGTTGGTGAGCATCACTTGGCACTGGTGGACCGGGACGGGTACCGCTTGGAACTGCGTTTTGAGGTTTTAGGCCGCCGTTGAGGGGCATTTATTGAGGGATCATCGTACCATTGAGCGATGAAACGATAGGCTTCCTGCGAAATCCAGACGCTAAGTCGTGTCATTCAGAGCGTAGCGAAGAATCTGAGGGTGTACCCCGTGTAGGATAAGTCTAAGCCTCGGCCTTCGGCCTCAGATTCTTCCCCGCCCCGGCGGGTCTGAATGACACGAATCAGAGCGTATTTCGCAATAGACCTAATGACGAATTGACGAAAACGCTTTTTCCGTGAACTACATCATCTACGACCTCGAAGCCACCTGCTGGGAAAATCCCCCGCCCGGCTATGTTCAGGAAACCATCGAAATCGGGGCCTTCCGGGTCAACCATTTCGGCGAAGTGCGCGGCAAATTCAACCGCTTTGTTCGTCCAGTGGTACATCCCGTCCTATCGCCTTTTTGCCGCCAACTCACCACCATCGAGCAGCACGACGTGAATCGAGCCAACACCTTTCCCACTGTGATTCAGGAGTTTATAGACTGGGCCTACATCGAGGAGGACGAGTATGTGCTGTGTTCGTGGGGCAACTTCGACCGCAAACAATTTGCCAGCGACTGTGCTTTGCATCGGCTGGATGCCGACTGGACAGCGCGGCACGTCAACCTCAAAGAACAGTACCGTGTGATGAAGGGACTCCGAAGCGGCATCGGCCTCCGCAAAGCCGTTGAGCGAGAGGACATTCTGTTCACCGGGCAACACCACCGGGGCATATCGGATGCCGAAAACCTGACCAAAGTTTTTCTCAAACACCTCGGCAGTTGGAGCCTGTAAGTGCCACGACACAAATGTTTCGCAAAGGCGCAAAGTTTTGACGCTGAATACTTTGCGCCTGTGCGCCTTTGCGAGATAACCTAAATTAATTTTGGTGAGGTAAGTACCACGACACAAATGTC
>JAYSUY010001055.1:0-7789 GCA_043718855.1 Saprospiraceae bacterium
CGCCGACTTTTAATCGGCGGTCAAGCAAAGGCCACCAAACCCATCTATCTTCTTTTCAAAACATCGACATCTACACCGCGTAGATGTCGATGTTTTGAAAAGAAGATAGATGGGTTTGGAAGTATCTCTCGCCGCCCCCGACTGAAGTTCGGGGGTTACAAGATGATAGATGCTCCATTACACACACCCACGACCCACGACTGAGGTAGTGGGCTTAAACTTGACCTTCATGCTACTGCACATACTACCCTTCTTCGTCCTGCTCCCCCTGCTGGGGTTTCTGGCGAGCCTTTTTGTTCCTCAAAAAAACGAGCGCGTACTCTCTACCATCGCCCACGGGAGCATCGGCCTGCACTTGGCCGGGCTGCTCGCGTTCACCGGTTTTTGGGCCACGAGCGGCTTCCCGACGCTGGATGCGAAGTACCTCACGCTGTACCAAACCGCTGATTTTGAATTTTTTATAGACTTCACCTTCGACCGCATCACGGCGGTGTTCGCACTGGTGGGGTCGCTGCTGCTGCTGTTAGTGTCGGTATTCAGCCGCTCCTATATGCACCGCGACGGGGGCTTCAAGCGGTTTTTCAACACCCTGCTGCTCTTCGCGCTGGGCTACCACTTCGTCATCTTTTCGGGCAATTTCGAGACGCTGTTCGTGGGCTGGGAAGTGCTGGGCATCACCTCGTTCCTGCTCATCGCTTTCTACCGCGACCGCTATTTGCCTGTGAAAAACGGCTTCAAAGTGCTGTCGTTTTTCCGCCTCAGCGATGTGTGCCTCATGCTCGCCATGTGGATGTGCCACCACCTGTGGCACCGCAACATCACGTTTGCCGAAATGGGCGAGGCTACCGCGCAATTTCAAGACCACTACGGGTCGGCGGTGTTCATCGCCGCCATGATTGTGGTGGCTGCGGCGGTGAAGTCGGCGCAGTTGCCGTTTTCCACCTGGCTGCCGCGAGCGATGGAGGGGCCGACCAGTTCGAGCGCGATTTTTTACGGTTCGCTGTCGGTACACATCGGGGCGTTTTTGCTGCTGCGCACCTACCCGTTTTGGCAAAATGAAGCGGCCGTGACATGGGCCATCGTCGCCATCGGCTTGCTCACCAGCCTGTTGGCCAACAGTACCTCGAAGGTGCAGCCTTCGGTAAAATCCCAGATTGCCTACGCCTCCATCGCCCAAATCGGGCTGATTTTCATCGAGGTCGCGCTGGGCTTCCATGCCCTCGCGCTGCTGCATTTTGCGGGGAACGCTTTCCTGCGCACCTACCAACTGTTGGTGTCGCCTTCGGTGCTGAATTACCTGACGCACGAGATGTTTTTTCACCCTGCGCCGCAGGCGGCAGCGAGCGGTTCGCCTTCTTTTTTCCAGAAAATAAAACAGGCCCTGTTCGTGCTGAGCGTACGCGAATGGAACTTGGACGTGCTGCTCCACCGCTTCTTGTGGCGGCCCTTCAAGTGGGTGGGCGAGCAGTTGGGCTTTCTGGGCCGGGCTTGGGCAGTGGCCCCGGTCGTGGCGGTGCTGCTGCTGGGCACTGCGTTGATTTTCAACGATGAAGCCCTGGCGGCGACCTTGCCGAGTTTCGCCAAATTCGCCTCTGCCGGGCTGGGCCTATCGCTGCTTTTTGCGGCATTTTCCCAGCGGGGCGATGCCCTGCGCACTTGGGCGATGGTGTCGGCGAGCCAGTTTTTTGTGGTGCTGGCGGTGCTGCTCAACGAGCATCTGACTGGGGAGCAGTTGGCACTGCTCGTGGGCGGCTACATCGTGGCGGCGGCCATCGGCTACGGCTGCTTGCTGCGGGTGCAGGCCATCGACCGCGACATCGAACTGGACCGGTATCACGGGTACGGTTACGAGCGGCCTGGCATCGCGGGGGTGTTTTTACTGTGCTGCCTGTGCTTGGTCGGCTTCCCCATCAGCCCGACTTTCATCGGGGTGGATTTGCTGCTCACCCGCATCCACGCCGACCAAATCGGGCTGGTGGCGATGGTGGCGCTCAACCTGCTTTTTCTGGAATTGACGCTGCTGCGGGTGTATGTGCGGGTTTTTCTGGGGCAGCATAAAAAGGAGCATCACTCCATCGCCTTCAAGTCATCGTGATGTAGGTCGAAGCGCAAGTTTCGGCTGTTGTGAGGGGTAGGTCAGAACGACTGTTCTGGCCTACACTCACTCGCTTTTCAACGACTGCACCGGGTTGGCAGTAGCCGCCCGCAGCGTCTATTTTACCTTGAATGAGGCATCGCCCACTTTGCGCCCCCGGTTGAACACTTCCACCGTGTAGGTGCCTTTGGCAAGCCGCTGGCCCTCTTGCTCCCAAGTGGTGCTGGCTTCGGTCTCCGACTGGCTGTATGTGCAGTCCGCGACGGTGCTGTACCTGAATTCTTTGCCCCCTTTTTCTTGTGCCGTGCCTGATTTCTGGTTGTCCAAATAGAGCGTAGTGCCTCCGGGGTCGGTGATTTTGATGTGAAAAGTTTCTTCGCCCGAAGGCACCACCGGGTTGGCGTTTACGGTGAACCGGATACGGACGCGCTCTGCTTTTTTGGCAAAATGGGTGTCGGTCTCTTTCCCCTTTTTGCTGACGGTGACTGCGCTGGCCTGCACGTCGCGCACCGTGAGGTACATGTTGGCGTTCAGGTTGTTCTGCAAATCGAGGTTGGCGCGTTCCAATTCTTTTTTGTCGGCGAGCAGTTTGTCTTTGGCCGCCTGCTCGCGATCCAATTGGGCCTTGCTGTCGGCGATGCTGTAGTTGAGTTGCTCGTTTTCGCCGGAGAGGGTTTCCACGCGGCGGTTGAGCGTCACCACTTTGTCTTTGAGTTGGGTTGCTTCGAGCACTGCTGCGTCTTTCTGCGCCATCAGTTCTGCTATCTGCTGTCGGGCGGCTTGGAGGTCGCCTTGCAGGCGGATGCTGGCTTCTATGTCGGCGCGTTTGCGCTCCAGTTCTGATTGCAGGGCTTCTATGCGGCCTTCGGCGGCGGGGTTGGCGGTTTTGATGCTGTCCATTTGGGCGGCGGCTGCGGCGTATTTCTGGTTCAGTTCGGCCAGTGCCTGGTCTTTGTCGCTCAGCATCTGCTGGAGCGGGGCGGCCCCGGCGGCGTCGCTTTTTTTCAGAAAATAAAACGCCACGTTGACGGTGGTGAGCAGCCCCAAAAGCAGGAGGGCGATGAGTATGCCCTTGCGGGCTGCGGGCGGGTTGGCGGGTTGGAGTGGGTTGGTGTTGGGGGCGGGAGGCGGAGGTGTGAATGCGCTCATGGCGAATGTGATTTTGATGGTGAAACGGATGGGCGGTTTTGGGCGGGGCTTCGCTGGGTAGAGCCGCAAGTGAAGCGGGATTTAGCATGGTGGGAGGGAAAAAAGTGCAGCGTCCGTCGCCCAGCAGGGTAGGGAAAAGTAGCCCGCTAAGCACTCAGCGCAGAGGCGGTTGGCGGACTTGCCTCGTGCGCGCGCATAATGCGCTCGCCTGTGTACGCGCGTGAGCGAGCACATGGGCGAGCGCACAAGCGGGTGCGGGCAGTTGAGCGGGAGGGCAAAAAAAGGGGCGACGGAGGGGGGAGTCTCCGTCGCCTGGGTGGCGATTGAAAAATACAAGGCTACGGCTGGTCACCTCGTCATCCAGAAATCGAAAGGCTGGCCCTGAGCCACTCCGTAGTTGTCCACAAAAAGCATCGGAACCCCGTACAAGTCGGTGCGCCCGTAGCCGACATTGAAGGCAGAATAAGGGATGCACACCTGCCACATCTGGCCTTGCAACCCGGTATAGGGTAGGCTCACTTGAGGGGTACAGGTGGCCGCCTGCCCGGTGTACGAAGTATAGGCGGGGACAAAACTGCCCACCGGCTGCCCCGTCCACTTGTTGTAAAAAAAGACCACCACTTGGCAGTTGTAGCCCGCGTATGCAGGCACATTGATGCTGCCACTGACGTACAGCCCGTTCTGAAAACTACAACTTTGGTTGTGCGTCACATAAGGCAGGCTGATCTGGGATTGTGTGCCGAGGTAGTCGCCCGTGCCTTCCAGCAAGGCTTCGAGGAAGTCCTCCCAGAAGGTGTTTTCCGGCTTGGGGCCAGGGTCGGGCTTGTTTTTGTCATCGGGGTCGGCCAAGTCATCTTCGTCATATTCAGAGGAGTTTTGGGCATCTTTGGTGGCAAAAAAGTTGATCTCCCCCCGAGCGATCATCCGCTCGATGTAATCGTATGAGATCCAGCCGTATCCCCGCTCGCCCCAATCTGCCCCCCAAGAGTTGATGATTTTGACGGCTTTTTTGTCGTCGTCGTAACCCACGACCAGCATGGCGTGGCCGCCTGACGGGTATTTTGGCCCCGCCCATACCCCCGACTTATATTGGCTGAATGTCTGGTCGACCCCAATGCCTATGATGACCGGCTGTTGGGCATTGAGCGTCGCTTTCACGTCGGGCAAGTCATACATCTGGTCAAAACGGAGGATGCGGTATTTCTTTGCCTTTCTGACGATGGCGCTTGTAGGCTTTGACAGCGAGTCCCGGTAGTTATACGGCATATCTTTTTCAGCGCAAATCCCGCTCTCTTTCCAAAAAGCCAGCGCCTCATTGATCATCATACCTCCTCCCTTGCGGATGTGCTTTTGGTTGTACAAGAAAGCCGGGCTAAAAACCGTGCTTTTCCCAGTCTCTTTTCGCTCATGGAAGCCCGATAGGTAAGCCAGCGTGAACGCAGCGCAGGAGCCTTGGTACTTCTGGTCGCGCACTTCGGGCATATCTGGACTCAGATCCACTGAACTGGGCAGGGGCGCACCCGAAAACCGGAGTGCCATGAACGGCTTTCGTTCGGCTGGCGGGGGCACTTTGGACAGTATGCAGCCCCTGCCCTTAGGGCCGGTGTCGGCTACGGGCCGCGAAGGCTTCGCTTCCTCCTCCTTCCCCGCGTTTAGTTTTCGGTAGGCTTCTTTCTTGCGTTCGGCAGCCTCCGGAAAATTGGGGCGCAGGTTCCGTCCCCGCTCATAGGCCCTTATCGCATTCAGAAAGTCGCCATTTGCAAAATGGATTTCCCCTACGGAAAACTGCGCGTCGGCCTCTCCCAACTGGTTCAGGTCGGCCAATGCCAAGTCCAACTTCCCTTGTCGGCGGTAGGCTTCGCCGCGCGCATAGCGGGCTTGGCGCACATACACCCCGTTGAGGCCGATGGCCTGAGCAGCGGCAGCAATGGCATCTTCAAGTTGGCCTTTGGCTGAATGCGCTTTAGCTTTCAGCAAAAAGGAGAGGTCGTGCGTGGGGGCCAACCGAATGCCTTCGGCAGCGTACTTCAGGCAGGTTTCGTAGTCTTTTTTTTCAAGATAAAAATCGGCCAGCAAGGTGTTCGCGTTGGCGTATTTGGGGCATTCCTTGATGACACGCTCCCAGTCTTTCACGGCTTGGTCGGGCTTGCCCAGCCGCAGCATACACCTTCCCCGCAGTTCGAGCAGGCTTGACTGGTCGCAGGCTTGGGGCTTTTTCACCAGTACAGAGTCGAGGTCATTCACCGCCTCCTGATAGCGGGCCAAGTTGAATTTGGTGTTTGCCAGCGCAAACAGGTACTTGGTGTTCGTGCGGTCGGCGTACCACGCTTTGGTGTAATAAATGAGTTTGTGGTGCTTTTCTGTGGCGAGGGCTGCTTTGTCGGCCCATTGTTGTGCCGTTTTTTGGGCAAAAACTGTGGCAGTGCCGCACAGCCACAGGAACAGTGCAAGAAAGTTGATTTTTTTCATCGTTCTGATTCGGACGCGATTAAGTGTTCAGATGCAGACTCAAAGTCCCGAAGAAAAGAGCGATTGGGGCGTATGGAATTAGCATAATTTCCTAAAAAATCGCCCGCCCATCCCCATACAGCACGAACGGCGCCCAGAAGTACGGTGACAGCCCCTGATCCAGCAACTTGACCTTGGCCTGCCGCAGCGCTTCATGCTTGGGCAGCCCCTGCCGCAGCTGCGCGTAGAAATCGGGCATGAGCCGGCTGGCCGCCGCGTCGCTCACCGACCACAGCGAAAAGGCGAGGCTGCGCGTGCCCGCGTAAGCGAACGCCCGCCCGAGCCCGATCACCCCTTCGCCCGTTTGCACCTGCCCCAGCCCGGTCTCGCAGCCGCTGAGCACCACCATCTCCGTGCGGCGCAGGCGCAGACCGTATACGTCGCGGGCGAACAGGCGCACCCGGTCGAGCGAGTCCTGCTGATACGAAAACACCAAAAACGAGTACTGTCCAGCATGGTCGTAGGATTTGGCGTGGCCCGCAAAGTGCAGCAGCCAAGCATCCGGGCAGGCCCGCTCAAAGTGATCGCGGGTGGCCTCCCGGCTGGAAATCAGCACCTTTTCGGACACTTCTTGGCCGATTTGGGTGGCAATGTCTTCGATCTCGATCCGGTTGTTGGGAAGGTCGTCCAAGCCGCCGCGTGCGCCTGGGTTGGGTTCGTGCGCCCAGCGTTTGGCCTCTGGCCGGTCGCCCAGCCCGGCGTATTGCGGAGCGAAAGCCACCAAGCGGCGGTCGCTGCGAGACGGGGCCTTGCGCTCGCGGCGCAGGGTCTGGGCCAGCACCGTGCTGCTCACGGCATAGCGCACCGAGTGTTTGCGCAGCAGCCAGGGGCGGTCGCGGCCTTCGGCCAAAATATTGTCGTTGGTCAACAGGGCCTCGAAGGGCAACAGGTGTAGGCGGCCCGAAGGCACGATGATGAGTTCGTCCGTGAGCAGCGAGTCCACTGGCTCCAGCAGTTGGCGGTAGAGGTAGCGGCTGCTGCTGAGCAGCACAGGCAGACTGGGGCTGGGGCGGCGCACTTCGCGCAGGAAATCTTCCAATTGCCCGGCAAGCGCGGAGTCGGGCTTCATCATCCGCACCTGATACAGGTCGGGCCGCACCACGAACACGGCCAGCAGGCTATCAGTCCAGAAATACTCTACCAGCGTCTGGCTGGGCCTCAGCACGCGGGTTTGGAGCTCGCGCACGGTGACCATGTTTTTCTGGTCGTAGCGGAGCTGGTGGTAATCGGGGTAGCGGTGCTGAAACACGCTGGCCAAGGAGTCGCGCCTGGCGTACAGCCGCAGCAAGCGCGGGGCGAGGTCGTCGCGCCGATTGCCGCCACCCGCCGCTGCTGCGGCTTGCTGCATCTGGAAGCGCAGCGTCTCGATGGCTCTGATTTGCTGCTCGATGCCGCGCTCAGCGGCCAGCAGTTCGGGCGCGACATCGTAGCGGACTGCGGACTGCTGCTGTTGCATCATCTGGCGGAACACGGCGGCTTTGCTGCGCTCGCACAGCGCGAAGGCCTTGGCTTGTCGGGCCGGGTCGCGGTCGGCTTGGGCATATGACAGTTCGGCGCGGATGGCTTCTTCAAAGTAGTAGTTGCCCGCACCCTCGTGCATGGAGATGCGCACGTCGGGGCTGCCTTGGCCGGCACTGTTCTCTTGGGCTTCTTGGGCTTCGATGGCGTAGCGGGCGTAGAGCGCGGAGGAGTCGAGGAGCGGGCGGAGGCCGGTGGCCTCGTACCAGCGGCGGTAGGTTTGGGTGAGGTGGTCGTAGCCGCGCGATACCAAATTGCTCTTTCCCACCACTCGGAGCGGGTCGAAGGTGCTGCCCGTTTGAATGGCGCCGGCTATGTACAGTGCTTTTTGAGCCGCAGCGACTGAGGCGGCGTATTGCTGGTGTTTCCGCAGGAAAAAAGCCGCGTCAAGGCAGAATTCGATAGATGAGCCATTGTCGCCCCGGATGCTGTCCACGCGGGCCAGCAAGTATTCGGCGAAGCCCTTCATTTTGTCTGGCTCCTTGTTGCCATAGTGGGCATAGCCTAACCAAGACTTCG
>JAYSUY010001056.1:0-7787 GCA_043718855.1 Saprospiraceae bacterium
GATTTCCCGCTGTGGGAGGTCGTCCAAATATTTTAAAATGAGAGCAGTACGCTGATTTTCAGGGAGTTGATTTATTTTTTGAAACAGGTTTTCTAATGCCTCCCGGTCTTCGAGTTGCACACCAGGGTGATTGAAATCGGGCGGGTCGTGCACCATTTCGTTTTTCTCAGTAAATATGGATTGGATGAACGCGAAGCGTTTTTGCCGTTTTCTGGCCCTCAGTACATCAAGGCAATGGTTCACTGCAATGCGGTAAATCCAGGTTTTCAGGCTGGATTTTTCCTCGAAAGCCGACAGCCTAGCATGTATTTTCACAAACACATCTTGGGTGGCCTCCTCCGCTTCGTTCTTGTGCTGTAAGTAGTTGATACAGAGGTTAAAGACTAAGTCTTTGTGCGCTTCGTAAATGTCGAGAAACGGGGGCATCGTCGGGCGGATTTAAAATTGGAGGCTTTGCTCTAGTGGCGCGAACTACAGTGGCGTACCATACTACTGGACATTTTTCACACAACGCCACGACGGTGATATGACTAAGTTATTCAAGGTCAATTCGTTGTGTCGTCGTGGCGTTGTGTGAAATCAAAATGTCCAGTAGTGTGGTGGCGTACACCAAACTCGGTGGAACGGAATTGGCCCCAGCCTACTTTTTGCCACTTCAAATGTGCTGGAATGTCGCTTCAACTGCACGCTGCCTGAACGGTTGAAGGTCAGAAGGGTTTTGAAACCGTCCTGACCAATAATTTTAAAAAAATAGCCCCTCCTCTTGTCTCGCTCAAAAACGCCCTTACTTTTGCCCCATGATTTCACGACTCAACATCCAAAACATTTGGTGGTGGCTTCCTTTCTGCGATTCATCCGGAGAGTAAGCGGTCGTTTTTTTGTTTCATTTTAAAACAGCAAAAAAGGCTTGCCCTACCCGGGCAAGCCTTTTTTGTTTTTGGTCCACTATGCAAATCAATTTTTCCGTGCGCGAGCACAAAATGCTGGCCGACACCCTAACGCCTGTGTGGATTTACATGCTGCTGCGCGACCGGTTCCCGTTTTCGCTCCTGCTCGAAAGTTCGGATTATCACGGCACGGACAACAGCCAGTCCTTCATTTGTCTGGAGCCACTGGCGACCTTCCGCGTGGAGCGAAAAAGCCGTTCGACTGCTGTCGAAACCTTCCCAGATGGCAGCCAACGGCAAACCGATTTGACGAGCCCTGACATCCTGCCCGAATGTTTTCAGCGATTTTTACATGCTTTTTTGATAGAAACAGCAGATTTAAAAATCCAGAGCACGCTCGGTGTTTTCGGTTATACCACCTATGATGCGGTGCGCCATTTTGAAAAAATAGACCTCGAAACTGCCACTGACGGGCCGTATCAAATCCCAGAATTGCAGTACGCGCTGTACCGGTTTGTCATACAGTTCAACCATTTCAACGACGAAATCAGCCTCCTCGAACTCGTCCCAGAGGGCGATCAAAGCCGCCTCCCGGAATTGCTGAACCACCTGAAACGGGTCAATTTCATCGAATACCCCTTCCAAACCAGCAACGAAACCAAGTCCAACCTGACCGACGAGCAGTTCTGCGAATTGGTCAAACAAGGCATCCACCACTGCCACCGGGGTGACGTGTTTCAGGTCGTTTTTTCCCGGCAATTTTCCCGGCAGTTTTCGGGCGACGATTTTAATGTCTACCGCGCCCTGCGCCACATCAACCCCTCGCCCTACCTGTTTTACTTCGATTATGGCGACTTCAAACTCTTCGGCTCCAGCCCTGAAGCGCAACTCAAAATCAAAAAAACGAAGGTCAGCATCAACCCCATCGCCGGCACCTACCGCCGCACCCACGACGAGGCCAGCGACCTCGCGCTGGCCAAAAAACTTGCCGCCGACGAAAAGGAAAATGCCGAGCACGTCATGCTCGTCGATCTGGCCCGCAACGACATGTACAAAGCATGTGGCAATGCTGAGGTACTGACATTCAAGGAAGTACAGTTTTACAGCCACGTCCTGCACCTCGTTTCTGAGGTGGCTGGGGAGATGTCGCCGGGCCAAAATCCGATCAAAATCATGGCCGATACCTTCCCCGCTGGCACGCTCACCGGCGCTCCAAAATACAAGGCCATGCAATTGATCTACCGCTACGAAACCCAAAACCGGGGTTTTTACGGCGGCTGCATCGGCTTCATCGGCTTGGGCGGCGACATGAACCAGGCCATTCTGATCCGCTCTTTTCTCAGCAAAAACAACGTCCTGTACGCGCAGGCCGGGGCCGGCATAGTCAAAGATTCGACCCCAGAGGGCGAGTTGCAGGAAGTGAACAACAAGTTGGCTGCATTGAACAAGGCCGTCAAAATGGCGGAAGGCATTGGGGAGTTATGAGTTATAGAGGTATGAGTTATGCGCCACTCATACCTCATAACTCCCCACCTCATAACTCATAACTCCACAACTCATAACTCGCTTGACATGAAAATCCTCGTTTTCGATAACTACGACTCCTTCACCTACAACCTCGTCAACTACGTCGAGCAATGCACCGATGCGCCCGTAACCGTCGTGCGAAACGACGAAATCAGCCTCGAAGCAGTGGAAGAATTTGATAAAATCCTCCTCTCGCCTGGGCCGGGGCTTCCTGCCGAATCGGGTATTTTGTTGCCGCTCCTCCGCGCCTACGCCGCCCGGAAAAGCATCCTCGGCGTGTGCCTCGGGCAGCAGGCGATGGCCGAAGCGTTTGGCGGGCAGCTGCTCAATTTGGGCCGCCCGTTTCACGGCGTGGCCACCCGTATGACCATCGAAGACCCCGACGAACCACTTTTTCAAGACGTGCCGAACACGTTTTTGGCAGGCCGCTACCACTCGTGGGTCGTTGACAGAAACCACTTGCCCGACTGTTTTCGCATCACAGCCACCGACGACACAGGCGAAATCATGGGCATCACCCACCGCGAATTCGACCTCCGGGGCGTGCAGTTTCACCCTGAATCCATCTTGACGGAACATGGCCTAACGATGATTCGCAATTGGGTAGACGGTAGCACGGCGTTTACGCCGTCGGGACAAACGCCGTTTACGGCGGCGATGCCCTCGTGACATTCGGCCATAAATGGCCTCATCCCGACGGCGTAAACGCCGTGCTACCGTCCACCAAACACCACCGTCCACCCTCCACCGTCTACCGTTTTATGAAAGTCATACTCACTAAAATTCTTGAAAATCAGAAACTTACGAACACTGAGGCCTACTCGCTGATGTCTGCCATCGCCGAAGGCCAGTGCAACGAAGCGCAAATCGCCGCCATCCTCACGGTGTTCATCCTGCGGGGAATCGGCGTGGAGGAACTGCGCGGTTTCCGCGACGCGCTGCTGGAGCGGCGCATACCGTTCGACCTCGAAGGCCGCGAAGCCATTGACCTCTGCGGCACGGGCGGCGACGCAAAAAACACGTTCAACATCAGCACATTGGCCTCGTTTGTCGTGGCTGGCGCGGGCTACGAAGTGGTGAAGCACGGCAACTACGGCGTGTCGTCGGTCAGCGGTTCGTCCAATATGCTGGAGCATTTTGGCTACCGCTTCACCAACGAGGCCGATACGCTGCGCCGCCAACTCGACCACGCCGGGATTTGCTTTTTGCACGCGCCGCTTTTCCATCCGGCCATGAAAAGTGTCGCCCCGGTGCGGCGGCAATTGGGTGTGAAAACGCTGTTCAACATGCTCGGGCCGATGGTCAACCCAGCCCAGCCCCCCTGCCAACTGACCGGCGTTTTCAGCCTCGAACTCGCCCGGACCTACCAGTACCTGTACCGCGACAGCGGCAAGCGATTCATCGTGCTGCACAGCCTCGACGGCTACGATGAATTCTCGATGACCGGCCCAGCCAAGTTCATCTCGAACATTGAGGAAAAAATCATCGCCCCCGATCACTTTGACCTCCCGCGACTCTCGCCAGCCGAGTTATTCGGCGGCGAAACGGTGGAGGCATCAGCCAGCATTTTTATACAAGTACTTGAAAATAAGGGAACTGCCGCCCAAAACCAGGTCGTTGCGGCCAATGCCGGGTTGGCCATCCATTGCCTTCGGCCCACGATGTCGGTGGCCGATTGCATCGAAACGGCGCGGGAGTCGCTGCGGTCTGGGAAGGCGCTGGCTTGCTTCAAAAAATTGCTCGAAACTTGATTCTCAACTGGAAGTATTGGAACACGGATGACGCGGATTCAGCAGATTTACGCGGATTTTCACCCATGTAAATCAAAAGAAATCCGCCCAAATCCGCGTCATCCGCGTTCCAATACTCGCAGCCTAAATTTTTGAAAATGAATATTTTAGAAAAAATCTCTACCGAAAAACGCCGCGAAACCGCAGAGCGAAAAAGCCTTTACCCAGCCAAACTCTTGGAGCGCAGCATCTACTTTGAAACGCCCATCGTATCGCTGAAAAAGTACCTGCTGCGCCCAGACAAGTCGGGCATCATCGCAGAATTCAAGCGAAAATCACCCTCGAAAGGCATGATAAACGCCTACGCTTCGGTGGAGGAGGTGACGCTCGCTTACATGCAAGCAGGTGCATCCGCCCTTTCGGTGCTGACCGACGAACCGTTTTTTGGCGGCACGAGCAAGGATTTGACGACGGCCCGGCAGTTCAATTTTTGCCCCATCCTGCGCAAGGATTTTGTGCTGGACGAGTATCAAATCGTAGAAAGCAAGTCCATCGGTGCAGATGCGGTGCTGCTCATCGCGGCCTGCTTGACCCCAAACGAGGTCAAAACGCTGGCCGATTTCGCCCAGTCACTAGGCCTCGAAGTGCTGCTGGAACTGCACGACGAAACCGAAATCGGCCACATCCCCAACGAAAACGTCCTGGTCGGCATCAACAACCGCAACCTGCAAACCATGCAAACCGATGTCGGGGCCTCGTTTCGCATGGCCGAACGACTACCGACAGGCGTGTTAAAGGTTTCGGAAAGCGGTATTTCGAGCGCGGAAAAAATCCGAGAACTGCGGGCTGCAGGGTTTCAGGGCTTCCTGATCGGGGAATATTTCATGCAAAGCAGCGATCCGGGTGCGCGATGCAAAGAATTGATCCTCAATGTAAAGCAGCCATGAACATCAAAATTTGCGGACTCAAGCACGCCGACAACATCGCTGAGATCACGGCACTTGCCCCGGACTACATCGGCCTGATTTTTCACGAAAAATCTCCCCGCTTCGTCGGCAACACGCCCCTGGAAATTCCGGCGGGCAAGACCAAAAAGATTGGCGTTTTCGTCAATGAAACTGCCGAAAAAATCATCGAAACCGCTCGGTATTTTGGGCTGGATGGGGTGCAATTACACGGCAGCGAGTCCCCAGAATTTTGTGGGGAAATGAAAGCCGCCGGGCTGATGACCATCAAAGCATTTTCGGTCGATAGCGACTTCAATTTTGCCCAAACAACTGGTTATCAATCCATTTGCGACCTGTTTCTATTCGATGCCAAAGGCAAAAATCCCGGTGGCAACGGCATCCAGTACGACTGGGACATCTTGGAAAACTACACCGGGGCAACGCCCTTCCTGCTCAGCGGTGGTCTCTCACCCAGCGATGCCGAACGGGTTTTGGCTTTACAGCACCCGCTGCTCGCGGGTATTGATGTGAACAGCGGGTTTGAGATAGAACCCGGTTTGAAAAACATAAAATTGCTTAAAAAATTTATGAAAGAAATGAATATCAATGAGTCATCGCATCTGGATTTCGCTCCGGACGAACACGGTTTCTACGGCGAATTTGGCGGCGCATTCGTGCCAGAAATGCTCCACCCCAACGTCGAGGAATTGCAAAACCAGTACCTCGAAATCCTCGCCGACCCCACGTTTCAGGCGGAGTTCGACCGTTTACTGCACGATTATGTGGGTCGTCCGACACCGCTTTACCTCGCGCCCTCGCTCTCCAAACGCCACGGCTGCCGCATTTTTCTGAAACGCGAAGACCTCAGCCACACTGGGGCACACAAAATCAACAACACCATCGGGCAGGTTTTGCTGGCTCAACGGCTTGGCAAACAACGCATTATCGCAGAAACTGGTGCTGGCCAGCACGGCGTGGCGACGGCTACCGTTTGTGCGCTGATGGGCTTAGAGTGCATCGTGTACATGGGCGAGGTGGACATCAAGCGGCAAGCCCCGAACGTGGCGCGGATGCGGATGCTCGGCGCGACCATCGTGCCGGCCATGAGCGGCAGCCGCACCTTGAAGGATGCGACCAACGAGGCCATTCGCGACTGGATCAACCACCCCGAAGACACGCACTATATCATCGGCTCCACTGTTGGGCCACACCCCTACCCCGATCTGGTCGCGCGGTTTCAGTCGGTCATTTCGGCTGAAATTCGGGAGCAGTTGCAGCAGCAGACTGGACGACCAGACCCTGATTTTGTGGTGGCCTGCGTAGGCGGCGGGAGCAACGCAGCGGGGGCGTTTTACCATTTTTTGGAGCAAAAAAGCGTCCGCCTAATCGGCGTGGAAGCGGCTGGACACGGTGTGGAAACAGGAAAAACAGCGGCAACACTGGCCGTCGGCACACCCGGAATCATTCACGGAAGTCGCACTTTTTTAATGCAAACCGCTGATGGCCAAATAGTTGAACCGCACTCGATTTCCGCAGGTCTGGACTACCCGGGCATCGGGCCGCTACACGCTTTCTTGAAAGATTGCGACAGGGCGGAATACCTGTCCGTGACCGACGATGAGGCCTTGCAAGCCGCATTTCTGCTGTCGCGGACGGAAGGCATCATCCCCGCGCTGGAGCCTGCACACGCGCTGGCGGCTTTGGACAAAATGACGTTCCGTGCCGAAGATGTGGTGGTCGTGAATCTCTCCGGGCGCGGCGACAAGGACTTGGAAACCTATATTTCAAACCTCGAAAAATACCAGCCATGAATCGAATCGATGCACTTTTTCAAACCCAAAAACCAGTGCTTTCCATCTTCGCCACTGCCGGTTTTCCGCACCTGAGCGACACCTTGCCCGTCCTCCGCGCCCTCCAAAACGCCGGGGCGGGCATGGTCGAAATCGGTATCCCGTTCAGCGATCCGCTGGCCGATGGGCCAGTGATTCAGCAAAGCAGCACCGTCGCGCTTCAAAACGGCATGACGCTCGAAGGGCTTTTTGGGCAACTCGAACATGTCCGGGACGAAATCAACATGCCGCTCCTGCTGATGGGCTACGTCAACACCGTGATGCAGTTTGGCATGGTACGCTTTCTCGAAAACTGCCAAAAAGCGGGTATTGATGGCGTGATTTTACCTGATTTGCCACCTGATGTGTTTGAGCGGGAGTACCAACATCTGTTTGAACAGCACGGTATACATCCCGTTTTTTTGGTCACGCCGCAGACTTCCGAAGCACGACTGCGGAAAATGGATGCCCTGTCGCGGGGCTTTTTGTACGCCGTCTCGACCTCCGCTACAACGGGCGAGCGCCAGGGTTTTGCCCCGGAGCAAGTTGCTTACTTCGACCGATTGCAGACCGCTGGATTGCGGAATCCAGTCGTGGTTGGGTTTGGCATTGCCAATCGGGAGGATTTACAAACCGTGTTCGCACACGCTCAGGGTGGCATCATCGGAAGCGCGTTTGTGCGGGCCATTTCGGAAGCCGAGGGAAGCGAATTGGAGGAAGTCGTTTCGGCATTTGTCCGGTCGGTTTTGCCCTGACCGAGTGTGGCAGCAATGGGACACGGATCGAACGGATTTGAGGGACAAAAAACAGATTTAGCATGAAAATCTGCCCTAATCCGTCCCATCCGTTCGATCCGCGTCCCATTGC
>JAYSUY010001057.1:0-2799 GCA_043718855.1 Saprospiraceae bacterium
GTCGTAGCGGTCGTCGTTGAAAATGCCGTCGGTGTTGCAGAGTATCGTGGCGGCCAGTATGAATTCCACTTGGTGCTCAAAATCAACGATGTACGCCACGTCTGTCAGCGTTCCGTAGGCTTCGCCGACCTTGTTGAAGGAGCGCACCGTACCGTCGCGCTGCTGCTTGCCATCTCCAAAAAGGAAAAACTTGACGTAGCCGTCGAAGTGCGTAGAGTCGTACTTCGGGTAGTCGCACTCGCGGGGGAAGATGCCCATGTAGTGCCACAGGAACTGATAGTCGTCGGCTGTAAGGTCGAACGTCGTTTCCGTTTCGGGCCGGAGACCCTCACGAGCACCCTCACGAGCACCCTCACGAGTACCCTTACGAGTACCCTTACGAGTACCCTTACGAGCACCCTCACGAGCACCCTCACGAGCGGCTTCTGGAAAAATCACGGCCCGCAGCATCCGCTCCATGTCGGTGAGGGCAAACCAGTTTTTGCGGCCCATGTCGAAGGGCTGCTGGATGAGGCTGTCGGCAGAGTTGTAGTAGCCCCGGCCTTTGGTGGTGCTGTGCTGGGGGTTGGGCCAGGTGCGGTTGTCGGATTTGGCTGGCTCCTTGATGATGGTGCCGCCGCGCTCATCGTAGAAGCGGATGGGGCTGGCATAGCGGTTGTCGCGGCCTGGGTAGTTGAAGCGGTGCATGATGCCCGTGCGCGAGTAGCCGAGTTCGGCCAAGCGGGTGTTGATGTGTTCGCGGCCCAGGAATTCAAACATGTGGTTGTAGGCCAAGTTGTCGCTCACGGCAAAGATTTGGCGTACGTCGTGGGCGATGGTGGGCAGTTGGTTGGGGGCCGCAGGGTCGGTGTCGTAACGTTGCTCCCAAGCCCGCAGCGAGTCGAGTTGGTAAGGTGTGTTGCGGCTCAGGCGGGGGTAGCCGCTGCGTTTTAGGTGGTTGATTTTTTCCAGCGAGAGCAGGGCGAGGGGCATTTTTACCATGCTGGCCGGGTAAAAATAGCGCGTAGAGTCCACATTGTGCCGCCAAGTCTGGAAAGTTGGGCGGTTTTGCGCGTCGCGTTCGATGCGGGTGTAGATGATCTGCACCTCGTACTCCGGGCGGCGCAGTACGCTGTCGAGTTCGGTGGCGTGGGCGGCGAGGATGGTTTCGA
This sequence comes from Saprospiraceae bacterium, assembly GCA_043718855.1. Classification (GTDB taxonomy): domain Bacteria; phylum Bacteroidota; class Bacteroidia; order Chitinophagales; family Saprospiraceae; genus M3007. The sequence goes on from JAYSUY010001057.1 coordinate 1,152, forward strand.
GGGGGTTGGTTGGTCGCGTTTTGGGTCGGAGACCCTCACGAGCAGATTTCGTTGTGCTCGTGCAGGCGGCGAGGGCGGAGCAGAGCAAGCAGAGCAGGGCGAGGTGGTGCATAGGCGGGCAGGTGGGAAGTGTGGGGCAAAACTAAGCCATTCGCCATTGGGCTGTTCGTCATTTTTGTCACGCTGCAAGCCCTCCGAAACGGCAAGGCCCCGCCGCCCTGCTACACGCACACGGCACCTTTTTTTGAATTCAAAAAAAGGTGCCGTGTGCGTGTAGCAGGGCGGCGGGGCCTTGCCGTTTCGGAGGGCTTGCAGCGTGACAAAAATGACGAACAGCCCAATGGCGAATGGCTTAGTTTTGCCCCACACTTCCCACCTGCCCGCCTATGCACCACCTCGCCCTGCTCTGCTTGCTCTGCTCCGCCCTCGCCGCCTGCACGAGCACAACGAAATCTGCTCGTGAGGGTCTCCGACCCAAAACGCGACCAACCAACCCCCTCGAAACCATCCTCGCCGCCCACGCCACCGAACTCGACAGCGTACTGCGCCGCCCGGAGTACGAGGTGCAGATCATCTACACCCGCATCGAACGCGACGCGCAAAACCGCCCAACTTTCCAGACTTGGCGGCACAATGTGGACTCTACGCGCTATTTTTACCCGGCCAGCATGGTAAAAATGCCCCTCGCCCTGCTCTCGCTGGAAAAAATCAACCACCTAAAACGCAGCGGCTACCCCCGCCTGAGCCGCAACACACCTTACCAACTCGACTCGCTGCGGGCTTGGGAGCAACGTTACGACACCGACCCTGCGGCCCCCAACCAACTGCCCACCATCGCCCACGACGTACGCCAAATCTTTGCCGTGAGCGACAACTTGGCCTACAACCACATGTTTGAATTCCTGGGCCGCGAACACATCAACACCCGCTTGGCCGAACTCGGCTACTCGCGCACGGGCATCATGCACCGCTTCAACTACCCAGGCCGCGACAACCGCTATGCCAGCCCCATCCGCTTCTACGATGAGCGCGGCGGCACCATCATCAAGGAGCCAGCCAAATCCGACAACCGCACCTGGCCCAACCCCCAGCACAGCACCACCAAAGGCCGGGGCTACTACAACTCTGCCGACAGCCTCATCCAGCAGCCCTTCGACATGGGCCGCAAAAACTGGTTTGCCCTCACCGACATGGAGCGGATGCTGCGGGCCGTGATTTTTCCAGAAGCCGCTCGTGAGGGTGCTCGTGAGGGTGCTCGTAAGGGTACTCGTAAGGGTACTCGTAAGGGTACTCGTGAGGGTGCTCGTGAGGGTGCTCGTGAGGGTCTCCGGCCCGAAACGGAAACGACGTTCGACCTTACAGCCGACGACTATCAGTTCCTGTGGCACTACATGGGCATCTTCCCCCGCGAGTGCGACTACCCGAAGTACGACTCTACGCACTTCGACGGCTACGTCAAGTTTTTCCTTTTTGGAGATGGCAAGCAGCAGCGCGACGGTACGGTGCGCTCCTTCAACAAGGTCGGCGAAGCCTACGGAACGCTGACAGACGTGGCGTACATCGTTGATTTTGAGCACCAAGTGGAATTCATACTGGCCGCCACGATACTCTGCAACACCGACGGCATTTTCAACGACGACCGCTACGA
>JAYSUY010001058.1:0-7769 GCA_043718855.1 Saprospiraceae bacterium
GTCGAGCAAAGCCCGTTTGGTCTTCGCATTGACGAGGGCTTTCAGCGTTCCCCCCAGCGGAATCCAGCCGCTCAGTTCGAGGTCGGCGAGGTCGTATGCGAGTTTGATTTTGGTGGTTTCAAAAAATCCGGGACGGGCAAACGAGTGGTAGTGCGTGGCCAGCAGCCCGCCTTCGTAGAGCGCGTTGGCCATCACTTGGTCTTCCTGCTGCGGGTTGCGGTTGTGCTTCAATCCGTTGACAGACAAGAGATTGGCAGGGGCGATGAAATGCACGAGGTCAATGAAATGTACTGCGTGTTCGATCAGGATACCGCCAGAGCGTTCGGGGTGCCAGAACCAATGTTCGGGCGGGAGTTGCTCGTCTTGAGCGTAATTTTCTACATCCACCCGCCGCAGTTTTCCAAAAACTTCTTGTTGGGTCAAAGCCTGAATCGCCTGCAAAAGCGGGTTGAAGCGCATGATGAAATCAATGGCGGCGACCATGCCCGTGCGGTCGCGGGCGTGTATGATTTGCTTGGCATCGGCCAGCGCGATGGCGAGCGGCTTTTCGATGAGGACGTGCTTGTCGGCTTCCATGCAGGCGACGGCTATCTCTGTGTGTGTGGCCGGCTCGGTCACGATGGCCACCACGTCCACGTCTTTTTCGAGCAGGAGTTCGCGCCAGTCGGTGAAGGCTTTGATGCCGCTCAGGCCTTCTATTTTATCCAGGCTTTTATTGGCGATGGCGACCACGCGCACGTTGTCGAGTGTGTTCCAGGCATGGTGGAGGTATTTGCCAAAGCCGCCGTAACCGATGATGCCGATGTTGAAGGTGCGCATTTTTTCTGTTGTTGTTTACCACATAGCCCACATGGGGCACATGGTTTTTGAAGACAAGAAGTTGATTTTCTGTGCGGGCTATGTGGTAGATTTATCCAAATCCCGCACGATCCCCTTCATGGCAAAAAAGCCCAAAAAATGCACCACTGCTATCGCCAGCAGCGCGTAGCGCAGTGCGGCGTATTCGCTCACATACCGCGCCAGCACGATGAACAGCCCACAGCCGAACAAACGCCCGACATACAAGCCCAACTCATGGTTGAAAATGTAGGCGAACTCGTTGCGGCCCTCTTTTTCGGCCACTACGTCTATCACTTTTAGTTGAATCGGGAAGTACGCGATGTCGAGCAGCGGGCGGGCGAAGAGCAGGCACAACATGAACAATATCACGCCCGTAGCCGAGTACAGCCCAGCATTGAACAAAGCTCCCAGCACGAACAGCCCGCACCCGATGCCATAGATTAGCAGCCGGTGTTGCGGCCCGGTGATGCGCCCCAAAACGTATAGCAAAACCGCCGACAACGCCGCCCCGATGCTCGTAATCAGCCCGAGCGAGCCTTCTTTACCCACTAATGTCAAGATCAACATGGTCGGAGCGGTCACGATGTAGCCCTGCGCCACACCTTTGAGCGCGGCCAAACCGAGCATCTTGTTCCACAGCCGGTCGAATTTCAGGAATAGAAACGGCGCTCTTTTGGGGTTTTGAAACTGCCCGCGATGCACCAAAATGGAAGCAAAAACAGAGAGCGCGAACACCACGACCGTCAGGGTATGATACGCCACGTTCACGTTGCCGCTGAACCAGCCGTTGCTTTCGGTGGACGCGATGAAAGCCCCCGCAGCCAGCGGCACCACGATGCCTGTGGTGGTGTAGAAAAACGTCTCGATGCCGTAGTAGTAGTTTCGGTTTTCGTCGCGGGTGGTGTTCAAAGCTAAAAAGTCGCGGTTGGCCCAGAAGAAACCGTAAGACAAGCCCATGATCAGGCCGGCCACAAACACCCCCAGCGTGTCTAAATTGTCGAGCGACATCATGGCAAACATGGACACGCCGCTCAGCAGCATCCCCAGCGAATACAGCCGTGCAATGGGAAAGTGGTTGAGCAGAAAGCCGTTGACCATGAAGGTCAGCGGTATGCCCGTATAGACTGCCAACTGGAAAATCACCACCAAACTGATGTCCTCAGAGTTGCGCATGATATATGCCCCGACGAACAGTTCGACAATGGGCATCACCAGCGCGTAGATGAGGTTGGTGAGCAGGAGGGTGCGCATACCCAGCGGGTGCGACCGGAAAAAATTAAGTTCGTTCGTTAGTTTTTGAAACATAAATCGCTATTTTGATAGAGCAGTATGGTCGGTGTAGTGGGTCATCCTTCAATCCTTCTTCTTTTTTTTCTTATCCTTTTTGCCGTCGAACAATCCCTTTAAAAAACCGTCCTTCTCTTGTTCTTGGCCCAGCTTCGCCAAGTTGATTTGATTCTCGATAGAAGGCTGCAGTGATTTGACAAAAGCGTTTTGAAGCACCAGCACGATGGCCTGAAAAACATTGGTGCGCGGGTTGTCCATGTCGCCGCTGAAATTGACTTTCGTGGCAAACTGGTCTTTCTTCTGGTTTTGAAACAACTCCCCCACGCCGCCCACCACGCTCTCCCAGATTTTTCGGAAAAAATTATCCTTCTTGTCCTGACCCTGCCAAGACACCACATCCAAGTCGTCAATCAGCGGCTTCACATAACCTGCGAACTTGCCGTCTTTGGCCGCCACTTCGGCGTACATGCTGAAAGTGCCCTTGTTCACATCGAAGCCTGCGTAGGCTTGGAACATATCGTTGAGCTTTGTCAGGCTCGCCTTCTCCACCTTCGCGTTCAGGTCGAAAGTCGTTTGCTCGGCCAGCGGGTTCAGTTTCATGTTCAGTTTCAGGCCGCCGCCGTACACGTTGCCCGTCCCGTCGAGGCTGGCCGGCAGCACCTCGTCAGATTGGTAAGCATTTTTCAGGTTGAGGGCTGTGGCGTTCAGGTTCGTGACGGCCAAATCAATCTTGGGTGACGAGCCGTTGTCCACATAATGGATGCTGCCGTCTTGTATCTCGCAGCGATTGACTTTCACCGGCATCAAGTTGCGCAGCAGTTCGCGGAAGTCAGCCGTGTCCTTCGACACCTCATCCAATTCCGCCAAATCCTTGGTAAAGCGCAGGTTGGGGCGAAAAAAAACCAACTCGCCCACCAGTCCCCCGCTGAACAGGGCTTTCCATTCCAGCGACAAGTCCACCGTGCGCGCGCTGAAAAACTCGGTCTGGTCGCCGCTTTTTTCGTCCACTTTGTGGAGGTAAATGCTGTCGAGTTGGTACGCCCCCCGGTACAGCGCCACGTCAATATCATCCACATGGCCGTAGTAGCCGTCCATTTCTGCCAGGCTTTTGTTGGCATATCGCAGCAGGATGTAGGGCAGCGCGATGCGCAGGGCGATGAGGAAGACCAAGATGCCCAGCAGGATTTTAGCCTTTTTTGTTCTCAGGAAAGTGGGCATTCTCATGGCGCGTTGCTGTTTCTGTCAAATGAAAAAATGCGCGCGTCAGGGTTTTTCTTCCCGATGGCCGCATCGCGGATGATCTCTGCCGCCACTTGGCTGAACGTGATGCCGTTGCCTCCGAAGCCGAGCGCGAAAATGGTGTTCGGGTACTCCGGCACCGAGCCGATGTAAGGCAGCCCATCTTTCGTCTCAGCGAAGGTGCCCGCCCAATTGAAATCGGCCCGCAGCGGCGTGAGCGTAGGGAATTTCATTTCCACGTCGTGCAGCAGTTCGCGGGTTTTGCGGGTCAGCAGGCGGTCGCGCTTGCCGGGGCTGTAAAACGGCTCGTCGCGCCCGCCTACCAGCAAGCGACGGTCGCCTGTGGTGCGCAGGTACAGGTAGGGCCGGGCCGTTTCCCAGATGAGCGCGTTCTGGTGCCAGAGGGTTTCGCGGTCGAAAGGCTCGGTCACCACCACATAAGAAGAGTGCAAGCGGATGAGGTTGCGCTCCTTCAGATAATTGTCTGATTCGTAGCCACTGGCTATCACCAATTTTTTGGCGTGTATCGTTGAGCCGTACTCCGTTTGCGCCACGATGTGCCGCTCATCGTGTTGTATTTCAGTTACTTCGGTTTTGTCAAAAACCTGCGCACCCTGCCGGATAGCGTCTTGCAGCAGCGCGTGCGTGAGCGCGTAAGCGTCCACTTGTGCGCCGTCGTGCGGCGAATACAGCGCGGCGGGTGCTTTGAAGGGAAAATGTTGTGCGACTTCCTCAGCGCTCCATCGTTCCACGCGAATGCCGTGCTTGCGGCGGATGGCGTGTTCGAGGTCAATGATTTCCACGTCGGCCTTTCGGGAAGCGTAGTAGAGGCTGGGCTTGCGCTCAAATTCTAAGGGGGCATTCGCCATTGGGCCATTGGTCATTGGCTGGGCGAGTTTTTTGCAGATGGCTTCCAATTTGTCAATCGCTTCGATGCACAGCCAGTAGCTCCGCGCCGCGTCTTTTTCGCCCACGTATTCAGCCAGTTTGTGCAGGGGCGTATCTATCTCGTACTGCAACAGGGCTGTGCTGGCGCAAGTGCTGCCCATGCCGATGTGCCGACGGTCCACCACTGTCACCGACTTGCCTGCCCCCGCCAAGTACCAAGCCACCAGTGCGCCCGTGATGCCTCCGCCCATGACCAAATATTCGGTCTTCACCGCTTCGCGCAACGGCGGATAGGTGTGCAGCAGACCGCTTTTGAGCAGCCAGTAGGGTTGGGAAGTGTGCAGGTTCATGTTATTCCTGTGGCTTGATGGACATCGTTTTATCTTCCACCGGCAGGTTGCCAGCAGCGGCCACTTTGTCGTGCTGGAGCTTGCCTTTCTTGATTTTCTTCTCCATGTCCTCCTTCACTTTCACGAAGGAGTTGTGCCCCTCCGGCACGGGCTGGCCGGTGGAAGGCTGAGAGTCGGTGTTCAATGTGAGATCAGGGGGGCTTGTGGCTTGCTTGCTCATGATGTAGTTGTTAGTTGTCAGTTGATAGTTGGCAGTCAGGAGTTTATACCGAAATTAGCCTAAATAATTTGGCCGACTCGCTGAGGGTATCAAGCTGGTTCGAATTTCTCTATTACTATGGCTTGCGTCGCTTTCGCCAGCACGATGTGGTCGGTCTTCACTTCTTTCGTTTCTATAAAAACCGCGAACTCGCTGGGCTGTATTTTGCCGCCGTAGAGGTTAGCGTACACCTTTGTGAACTCCGCCCCGAAGTACAGGATGGCAGAAGAATAATAGACCCACAGGATGAGCAGCACCACCGCTCCCGCCCCGCCATAAGCGGTCATTGTGCTGGATTGGCTGAGGTAGAGGTTGATCAGATATTTGCCCCCCAAAAAGAGCAGCGTGGTGACGAACGCACCGACGAACACATCCCGCCACTTCAATTTGGCATCGGGCAGCACCTTGAAAATGACCGAGAACAGCAGCATCACCGTGAACACCGCGATGCAGTTGGAAATCACGGCAGCCACCCAAGCGGACTGCGACAGGAACCCGGACAGGAAATCGCTCACTACGCTGAGCATCGCGCTGATGGCAAGTGACACGAGCAACAGGAACCCGATGCCGACCACGAGCGAGAACGACAACAGCCTGTTTTTCAGAAATTTGAGCCAGCCGCGCTTGGGCTTTGCTTTGAGCGACCAAATGCTGTTCACCGAGTCCTGTATTTCCACGAAGACCCCGGTAGCGCCAAATATCAGCGTAGATATCCCCAGCACCGTGACCCAAGGCGTGTCGCCCGAAATGTTCACGTTGCGTATCATCTCCTGTACCTGTAGGGCTGCTGCAGTGCCCATCAGCCCTACAAACTGGTGGTACAGGTGGCCTTCTGCGGCATCTTTGCCCAGCCACACGCTGGTGACGGCGATGACGATGATGAGCATCGGCGCGAGCGAGAACAGGGTGTAGTAGCTCAGCGCGGCACTCATCTTGGTAGCCCCGTCGTTGCTGAATTCTATGGCCGCTTGCTGGAAGAGTTTCAGCAAGTTGAGGCCGTAATGTGGCAATGCGCGGAGGGTTTTTAATAAATCCATGCTATAAAATAGAAAATGCTGACGGGAAAGACCTTTCCCGCCAGCGGCATTCTCATAGTTGTGGTGGCATATCAAGCCACGGCCATCTGCATTTTTGCGTGGGACTCTACGCTGCGGTGCGATGCTTGGATGTGGGTCTTTTGCTCTGTGATGGCCTTGCGGACGTTGTCGGGCAGGTGCGCATCCGTGGCGAGCGCCTCTTCGTAGGCTTCGACAGCGGCTTTTTCGCCAAATGCACAGGAGTTCAGGATGGCCTCGCGGTCTTTGCCCGTGATGGTGGCCTTGAAGTCCATCCACACGCGGAACAGTTTGCCCGATACTGTGCTGTCGGTGGCGGGGGTGCCGCCCATCTGGCGCACAAAGCCTTCCAGCACTTGGAGGTAGCCCTTGCTGTCGCTGATTTTTTGGTGCGACATGGTTTTGATGTCCACATCCACGCCCTCGGAATCTTTGATGGCGAGTTCCCAGCCGCGAACGCGGTCGTGGTTGATGCGCACCAAGTCGTTCAGTGCGTCGATTGTTTGCTCGTTGTGTTGCATAGTTTGTATCTGTTTGAATGATATTCGGGTGCAACACTAAAAACCATGTGCCAATACCAAGCGTGTGGATAGAAAAGTATTGACATACGGCTTCGGGACAAGGTGTGGAAATAATTGCCCAGATTTGGTTAAAAAGCCTGGGACTCACCTTGCTCTGTGGCAATGCAACCTCTATCAAGTACCCTGGTTGACTTTCAACTCGCAGCAAGTGTATAGTGGATTGATCGTTTACGTTTACGAAACTTTTAGAAGTTTTGTAAACGTGATTATGCCTTGTTTTTCAATCCCGCCAAAATCTCGCTCACCGACAACGTAGCCCCGCAAATCACCTCGTCGGATGCGCCGTAGTACATCGTGATCTCGTCGCCGTTCACGAGGTGGCCGTTGGTGAACACCACGTTGCCGAAAAAGCCGGTCAGTTCGTAAGCGGCACTGGGTTCCAGCAATGGGTCGTGCGAGCGGGCCAGCACCTTCGTCGGGTCGTCCAAATCCAGCAGCACCGCGCCGAGGCAGTAGCGCTGCTGAGCGTCCGCGCCGTGATAAATTTCTAACCAACCTTCGGCAGTCCTGATGGGTGCCGCGCCAGCGCCGATGCGCGCACTGTCCCACCAGCCCTCACGGGTGCGCAGTACGCAGCGATGGCGGCCCCAGTGCAGGAGGTCTTTGGAAGAAGAGGCCCAGATAAAATTGCCGCCGAGGGCAATGCCCGACGGGCGGTGCAGACAGTAATATTTGTCGCCGATTTTCTCCTCAAACAGGGCGCAGTCCTTGTTGTGCGGCGGCAAAATCATGCCTTCACGCTGAAACTGCCGCCAGTCGCGGGTGCGCATGAGGCCCACGCCCACGCCGTTTTCGGACACCTGGGTGTACGTCAGGTGGTAGGTCTCTTCAAAAAAACTCACCCGGCAGTCCTCGATGCCGAAGGTTTCGAGCGCGCCCTGCCCAAATATTTTGGTTGGAAAATCCTGTGGTTCGTAAAAACTGAACCCATCGTCGCTGCACACCAAGCGCAGGTGCGAGATGGTGGAGAGGTAGGTTTTTCCCGCGTAGCCCACCATACGAGCATCCGACAGGTTCAAGTCAGGGTCGGTTTTTTCAAATTCCAGGATTTCCATGCTGCCGTCTTCGTGGAGAATCGGGAATGAAATCATGCCCTCTTTTTGCACGGGCCGCTCCGCTACGCGCAGCAGCAGCCAAGTTTTTCCCTCAAATTGGAACACGCCAGGATTCAGCACACACTCCACCAGCAAGTCGGGCTGACTGGGCCGGATATCTTTGGTGGTGAGGATTGGGTTATTGGGAAATCGTTTTGCCATGATTGGTGACTGGT
>JAYSUY010001059.1:0-2791 GCA_043718855.1 Saprospiraceae bacterium
GCAAAGGCGCAGAGGCGCAAAGTTGGGATATATAATGTCAAAATTTTTTCAAAGACGCAAAATTTTGACAAACAATACTTTACGCCTTTACGAGCAATTCGTATCTAACCTCATCCTGCTTTGCGCCTCTGCGCCTTTGCGAGAAACCTTGACATCGCATATCCCAATTTTGCGCCTTTGCGAGAAAATCCAAAAAACCTTACAGTTCAAAGTTGGGCGAGAGTTTCTCCACCTTGTCGCCGGCGTAGAACTCGTTGACGATGCGTGCTACCTCGTCGGGGTCGTCAGTGATGTGGAATAGTTTAAGGTCATCGGTGCTCACGGTGTGGTGGCGTTCAAGCATCACCTCCTCGATCCACAACTTCAGACCCTCCCAAAATTCGCGGCCAACCAGCACAATTGGTACGGGCGATATTTTTTTGGTTTGGATGAGCGTCAACACTTCAAACAACTCGTCAAGCGTACCGAAACCGCCGGGCATGGCGACAAAGCCCTGCGCATATTTGACAAACATGACCTTGCGGACAAAAAAGTACCTGTGCTTGAGGTTGAGTGCGGGTGCGATGAAGGGGTTATGGTTTTGCTCGAAAGGCAGGTCGATGTTGAGGCCAATGGAGGTGCCATTTTTCATCCATGCACCCTTGTTGCCAGCCTCCATGATGCCCGGGCCGCCACCAGTGATGATGCCATAACCTTCCTCGGTGAGCCGAGCGGCTACTTTAGTTGCCAGTTCGTAGTAGTGCGTACCCGGCTTGGTCCGCGCCGAGCCGAAGATGGAAATGCACGGGCCGATCTGGTTGAGCACCTCAAAACCGTCCACGAATTCGGCGATTACCTTGAACATGGTCCAAGCGTTTTCGCCGCGCATTTTGCTCCAGCGTTTCATTTTTCGGGTATCGCTGTTGCCTGATGGAGCCTCTTGGGGAGCGATTTTTTCTTTGTTTTCTTCCATTGTCGTAAAAAAAAATTGAAGTGTGGGCTAAGGGGCGCAAAGGTGTTTCATTTGAAAAAGATGCTGGAAATTATCTTCCCACTATGAAAACTGTGGTCATTCCACATTTTTCAAAAAAGCCACTGTCTGCTCCAAATCCGTGCTCAGTACCCGGTCGTCGCCCAGACGTGGCACTATGGCACGGTACTTTCCCAGCACATTTTCAATGACTTGCGAAGACCGCAGCGGCCTCCGGTATTCCAGTGCCTGCATGGCGGCCATAAACTCAATGGCCAGCAGCCGCTCCAAGTTGAGTACCACGCGGCGGGCTTTGGTGGCGGCGTTGGCGGCCATGCTAACATGGTCTTCCTGCCCGTTGCAGCTCACGATGCTATCGGCAGAAGCAGGCATACAGAGCGTTTTGTTCTGACTCACGATGGCGGCGGCGGTGTACTGCGCGATCATCAGGCCGGAGTGCAAGCCGGGGTTGTCGGTCAGGAACGGCGGCAAGCCGCGCTGCCCGCTGATGAGTTGATACACACGCCGTTCGGAGATGCTACCCAACTCAGCCAGAGCCAGAGCGAGGTAGTCGAGCGGCAGTGCGAGCGGCTGAGCGTGAAAATTTCCGCCCGACAGGATCAGGTCGTCATCAGGGAACAGGTTGGGGTTGTCGGTCACAGCATTGATCTCGGTGGTCACTGCCTGCTCGATATGGGCTAATGCATCGCGGCTGGCACCATGTACCTGGGGTACACAGCGGAAAGCGTAGGGGTCTTGCACACTGGTTTTTTCAGTGGCTGCTATCGCGCTGTCATTCAGTAAGTTCAGTACTTTTTTGGCCGTAGCCACCTGCCCATTGTGTGGGCGTATGGCATGGATGTGCGGGTTGAGCGGTGAGAGCCGACAGTTGAATGCATCGTAGCCAATGGCCGCGTTTAGGTCGGCTTGGGCTGCCAAGCGGCGGGCCTCGAGCAGACACCACACGGCATACGCAGCCGAAAACTGGGTACCATTGAGCAGTGCGAGGGCTTCTTTGGCTTTGAAAGTGAGCGGTGTCCAGCCGCGCAGGGCCAGCACCACATCGGCCCGCTGGCGGCGGCCCTCATGCCACACTTCGCCGAGGCCGATGAGCGGTAAACTCAGGTGGGCCAGCGGCGCCAAATCGCCCGATGCGCCCAACGAACCCAACTCAAAGATCACGGGCAGCACATCGGCATTGTAAAAATCGATGAGCCGCTGCACCAACTCCTCGCGCACCCCGGAGTGGCCATAGGCGAGGCTCTGGATTTTGAGTAGCAACATGATGCGTATCACTTCGGGCGGCACCGGGTCGCCCATGCCAGCAGCGTGGCTTGTCACGAGGTTGTACTGCAAGCACTCGATGTCGTCATCAGAAATGCGGATGTTGCAGAGCGAGCCGAAGCCCGTGTTGATGCCGTAGATGAGTTCGTCGCTGGCAGCCAGTTTGCGCTCCAAAAATTCGCGGCAGTGGCGGATGCGCTGGCGGGCAGCATCGGAGAGGGCGATGGGGTGGTGGTGGGCCAGGATGTCGCCCACTTGATGGAGCGAAAGGTGGTCAGGACTGATGTGGTGCATGGTTAGGATTTCGCGTACGAGGGGTCAAAGAACTGGCAGGATGTTTAAAAAAAGGCTGTTTTTGATAAAAGTTGTGTGTTGACAAGTACTGCGCACAAATTCTTCGCAGAGTTAGATGTCGGGGTTTCTCGCAAAAGCGCAAAGTTAGATATCGGGGTTTCTCGCAAAGGCGCAAAGGCGCAGAGTTAGATGTATGTTAGGTTATGTTATCTCGCAAAGGCGTAGAGGTGCAAAGTATTCAAAATCAAAGATTTGCGCCTTTGC
>JAYSUY010001060.1:0-7754 GCA_043718855.1 Saprospiraceae bacterium
CGTTCATCGTTCTCAACGTTAGGCTTGCGCCGTCGGCATCCCAAAGTTCATGGCTGGCATGGATTGCTCTTGGTCTTCGATTTTGCCAAACTGCATTTCGTAGCGCTGCACGTTGTCTTTTAGGGCCATCAGCAGGCGCTTGGCGTGCTGGGGCGTGAGGACGATGCGCGATTTGACTTTCGCCTTCGGCACATTGGGCATCATGCGGATAAAATCCACCACAAACTCCGAGTTGGAATGCGAGATGATGGCAAGGTTGGAGTAGATGCCTTCGGCTACGTCTTCGCTAAGTTCGATGTTGATGGCAGGCTGCTGCTGGGCGATATTTTTGTGTTCGGCCATGTGTTGAATGTTGAAAAGTGGTTGCCCCGAAAAGGGGCGACAAAAGTATCGCAAAGCAACCATTCGAGCTTCATTGCAAATGGCGTAAGATTGCGCCATGCTTCGCACTTGGCCAATTCTGTCGCTTTTTTTGCTGTTGTTTGCACGCTTGGCGGCGCAAACGACCGCCTCGGCTGCGCTCGACAGCAATTTTGCAGAAACAGGCAATCCCTTCGTGGTACATCTCGCGGTACCCAAAATAGCGGGCAGCGAGCCGCTGGACATCGATTTTACCGCTTGGGAGCGTGTTTTTCCTGCCGAAAATCGCCTCGCTCAATCCGCTTGGGAAGATGATGGCTCACAGTACATCGCCCAGCTCGCCCTCATCACTTTTGATGCCGACACGCTGTTGTTGCCTCCGCTCTCCATCCGGCTCCGGGGCGGCGGCAAAGCGCTCACCAACCCCCTGCAACTCGTGGTGCTGCCCACGCCTTCGCCCGATGAACTGATGGACATGGCCGAAATCGAGGACATCCGACACGAGCCGACCCGCTGGACCGACTACTGGCCCTGGGCCGCCGGTGGGCTGGGCATTTTGCTGCTGCTGGGGCTGTTGTTTTGGCAAGCGGCCCGGCTGGGACGAAAGAAACGCGGTGTTTTGAGCCGTAACTTGGAGTCGCCGCCCGATGTGCTGGCTTTTCGCCGCTTGGAGGCACTGACGCAAAAACGCCTCTGGCAGCAAGGCCAGGTGAAAGCGTACTACGCCGAACTGACCCACATCCTACGCAGTTTTTTGGAGCGCCGCTATCGGATACCGGCACTGGAATCCACCAGCGAGACCCTGCTGGCTCACTTGGCCAGCACCGACTTCCCTCCACCGCAACTGGCCCTGCTGCGCGAACTGCTGGCCCAAGCCGACCTCGCCAAGTTCGCCAAATCGGTGCCGCCTACGGCTTACCACCACCAGGCTTGGCAGGTGGTGCGGCAGGCGGTGGCGGCAGCAGCGGAACCAGAAGAGGCTCCAATAGCAGCAGGATAAGGCCCCCTCAGCGCAATACCGTCACATTGCCCGCCACGCGCTGCGCTCGCCCGTTGGGCCAAAGCAATTCCAACGTGTAGGCATACACCCCCGCCGCTACTGCCGTCTCGCCCAGCCGAGCATCCCAGCCCATATCAGGCACATTGGCAGGAAATCTCTCCCGTTCAAACACCAGGTTGCCCCAGCGGTCATGCACCCGCAGCGACCTGACGAACAACTCGTCGGTTGCGGCAAACACGGTGAAGCGGGTGTTTTCGGGCAAAACTGCCTCTAACGACACAGCGTTGGGGACGAAAAACGACTCGGCTATCGGCTCCACCACCGTCACCAACACCGAACCTTCAGCCGTGCAGCCCCATACATCGCGTACCCGAAGGCGGTACAGCGTACTGCTGTCCGGTTGGGCGAATGTTCGGAGCGCATCGGGCAGGCTCAGCATAGCATCGGGCGACCACTCCACCGAAAAAGCCCCAGTACTCTGCACCGAAGCCTCCAGCCAAATGCCCTCGCCTGCCGTGATGACCACTGCGCTGTCCAGTGCGATGAGCATCGGAGGCACCTCAGTCACCTGCACCGTGTCGGACGCAGAACATCGGAGCGGAGCGGCCGCGACTGCCACGACTGGCCCACTCCCTGCCGCCCAAAACACACTGCCCGTTGAGCCATCTCCCCACACAATGCTTTGACAACCTGAACAACTGGCTTCTACCAGTACCGAATCGCCGTTGCACACCGAGCGGTCGCCGCCCAAATCCAGCACAGCCGTGCAAGTGCGGATCACGACCACCGCCTCCTGCGCCGCCACCTGCATGGGCAGCAGATCGAACCCATCGAACCAGTAGAATACCAGTGGCAGGGGCTGCGCCACAAATCGCAGCCGCGTCACCACCGGCTGCTGTTGTCCCGCCTGAAAATTGAGCCGCAGCAGGTGGCTGCTGTCTGGAAGGCTCAGCCCCAAGCCGGAGGCCGACGACCAAGCGGCCACCAGCGATCCGTCGCTCGTGTTGGGCTGCAAATTGCTCAGGCCCTGGGGCAAGGCTTGCAGCAAATGCAGGTGAGTGGTGTCCCACGACATCGTGAACGTCCCCGCCCCCACCTGCTGGAAGCCCGTTGCCCGAAGGTGAAGTTGAACTGTACCGCCAGGCTCCACGAACACCGTGTCGCCAAAAAACAGCGACAGATTTTGGGTCGCCCCGCTGCGCCACAGCAGCAAGGCAGCAAGAAGAAAAATGCCTCGCATGGCGTATCAAAAGTTTGAATGGTGAAAAAAATGGCTGCCCGGCCAGAGCCAGGCAGCCGTGTAGGCAGGGGCCGATCAGCGACCACTCACCACTTCCACTTGCTGATGAAACACTCGTTCAGATGTCGCTACGAGTACCGTGTAGAGGCCGCTGGGCAGATGGCCTACGGGTACTGAAACCTGATAGCCTGCTACATTTTCAACTGAAAAAACAAGATTTCCGCTCATATCGAACACTTCGACGCGCTCTGCCGTGCCGCTCGGCAGGCTCACCCACAGCGTGGAGGTAGCCGGGTTGGGGTAGCACGATGGCTCGGCTGCCGCACTAGGCGGTGTCGTGTTTTCTTCCCGAAGTAGTGTCACTTCGGCAGATTTGCCTGTCGCATCGAAAGTGCGGGAGGGCATCTCGTTTTGACCCAGAGCCAGCGTCAAGTCGCGCTTGACGGCGGGTTGTGTAGACCGGAAACGCAGCCGCAGGAGCGGCAGGGCAGCGTCGAAGCGCAGCGGCTGGCCGTGCCGTTGGATGAAGGCGATTTTCAGTTGGCCTGCCGATGTGGCTGCCTGATCATTCACCACCAAAATACTTTCGGCCTGACCTTGCAGCATCTCTGCGCCTACATACTCGAACTGCGTCGCGTCGAAGGCAAAGTGCAGGCTTCCACCCGCCAAGCCCAGCCATTGGTCGGCCCGGAGCAGTGCTTCGGCGAAGCCGTTTTCCTCGCGGGCCGTGTACGTCCAAGTCGCGGTGTGCGGGTCGCGGTCTTCGGTGCCGCCGCCTGTGAGGCCGGGGTCGGTGGTGTGCTTCAGGTCGCCTCGCACGGTGGCGATGACGGTGCGCGATTCGCCGGTTTTGGGGTTGGGGTTGTTGATGACGATTTCCTGCGGGAACTGCTGGTAGGTCGGATCCGGGTAGGCAGGGAAAACGTGCTGCCCGTCAATAAACACCAGTTGCTGGCAGGGCACGGGGATCAGCCCGACGATGTACTGCAAGATTTTGACGGCATCGCTGACCGTGATCTGACCGTCGCAATCAAAGTCGGCGGCGACGTAGGAGTAGGCTGTGAAGCCGTTGTTTTGAAGCAGTACGATGACGCGGTTGACGAGGAACGAGTTCTCCACACCGACCAGCAGCGTGGTGTCTTTGCCGCAGCGGATGGTGTATTTGGCAGCGAACGGCACTTTGATCGCCAGTATGCCCTGCTGGTCGGTATAGCCGCTGAGGGTGGTGTCGGGCGTAACGATTTCGACTTTTACGTTCGAGACGAACAGCCCAGTGGGCGTTTTGACGAGCATGCTGAGCAGCACGTCTTCCACGATCTGAAAGCCGCCGGGCAGCACGGTGGTGGCCGCTGGCTCCGGCTGGCCAAGCACGAAAACGGTGAACTGGAAGGGCAGCGCGCCACCGTTCAGGTCAACACCCGTCGAGTCGCCGGGGGTGCTTCCCGTAAGGTAGCAGAGGTAAAAAAGCGTGTCGCCGATGGCGAGCGTTTCGCTGCCGCCAGCCGCAAAACTGGTAGCGAAGCGACCGTTAGCCGGGTTGAAAACAAAGCCTGAAGTGTTGAGCGTGCCAGACGCGAAGCCGATGAACTGGCCCGCTGCCGGATTGCTCATGCTGAGGGTACCCGTAAGACCGGCCACCTGCGCTTCGCCATTCAGCACGACGACCGGTACCTTGATCGTGTCGTTGGGCGGCACGTTTTCCAGAAACAATACGTCGCATTCGATGAGCAGCACGTTCAACTGAGCGGTGGCGGTGGTGGAGCCGCAAGCGTTGAATGCTGTGATGGTGACGGTGTAGGAGCCGTCGGCAGCGTACTCATGCACGAGCGTGTCGTTCACCGTGAAGTCACCCCAGTTTACAGCCACCGAGTCGGCATTCTGTATCACAGCACTCAGAGTCGCTTTGCGCCCTGCCTTCTGGATGTTGGTGATGCCGACCACTGGTACACAGGCCGTTGCGCTGTATACGATGCTCGTGAGGTAGCCGAAGCGGCTGGCAGTGTCGGGGTTGGCGTAGCGGATGCGGAGGTAGTAGGCACCGGGCTGCGCGATGCTGGTGTTGAGGCTGCCTTGGGTGGCCGACGCGAGGGCTGCCCCAGCGGGGTCTTTGAACAGCTGCATGGAGAACGGGATGTTCTCGGTAGGATTGTTGACGGCTGCTGAGAAGGGGCCGGTGCCGACGTTGGGGATTTTGACCCAGTCCTCATCGCCGGCGGTGGCGAGGCGCGACTGCCATACGCCCGGCTGGGTCAGCACGTTGGCGGTGCTCGCTTGGTCGTCGCACTCCGGGTCGCCCTTGTCGTTCAGTATCCAGAAGCGATAATTTTTGCCCGTAGGCTGGCCTGCTGCTTGGTTCATCTGGACGGTGAAGTAGGCGGCGACAGGAGCGCACACTTTCACGTGCAGCACTTGCACGACATTGCCCCCAACCCAGTAGCAGCGGTGCGGCTCGATGGCTACGAAGTTGACATCCACGAGATCGAACCAGTCGTTGAAGTTGCCCACTCCGCTGGGATAGGAGAACGCGATGGTGTAGGCACCGACGGGCAGTTGGATGCGGTAGCCGTCCCAATCTGAGGCGCTGCTCACGATGCCCGTCACGGTGTCGGCCAGCAGGATGGGCTGCGCCCCGGCGATGGTGTTGTTCGGTTCTTTTTCCGGGACTTGTGCGGCGAAGGAGCGCACGACGAGGAGGGCGGCCCAGAGGGCGAGGATCAGTTTTTTCATGTGTGAAAAGTGTTGAAGTGGTGAGAAAATGGGCATGGCACAGGCCGTCCGCGAGCGGCGGCTGGCCGAGCGATGCAGTGTGGTTTTGATGAAAAAATTCGGGTGTGGCAAAGCACGGCCCGCCCGCGCAGGGGCGGGCCGCTGCGATGAAGTGGTTTTTGTTTTTCTTGAAAAAAAGTGATGAGAATCAGTTGGGTTTTCGGCCTCGCCGCCCGCTGGGCGACGAGGGCCGAAAACATGTGCGGTGCCGCTACTGGCTCAAATGTCTGGCTTTCTTAGGTTGTGCATCAGGCACTTGGGCGGAGAAACGGGGCTATTTGGCGGAGAAGCATCGAGGGCTACGCCCTTGTCTCGAAAGTATTCGGGTTCGGGATTTGGCACACGGCAGGCGGTCTCAACCCCGGTGGTGCGGGAGTCGCAGAAACAGGCTGCGCATCCAGTCGCGGCCCCACTCGCATTCTCTGTGCGTCTTGATGGCCAGCGCGGCGAGGCCCGCTGCGGGCAGGTGGTTGATGAGCCACACCGAATAGCCCTGCACTTCATCTCCATCAAATTTGTTGGCCCAGCGCCAGTGCGGGTAGTGCAGGTTGACGACCCATTTGGCGGCGACTTTGGCAAACACGGGGCCACGCACCCGCTGTACAGAGTGCGGCTCGCGGCGCAGGGCGGGCTGTGGGTCGTCGCCCTTTCCGAACGATATGCTGTGCAGGGCGTGGGCCAACTGGTCGAATTTGTAGTCAATCCGCACCCGTTGCAACTGCTCACCCTGCAAGAAATAGAGGTGGACGAGGTGTTCGTCTTCTCGGTAGATGGCCACGATGTCGCTGATCCTGACCCGCAGAGTGCGTACTGCGTCGCCGCTTTCCAGCACATCGAAGGCCATGCGCTCGTTGAGGTAGTGGCGCAGGTAGTCGTTGAAATACCAGCGGCTGACGGGTTCGATTTCCTCTGCACCGTCGGTGCTGACCCCAACGATGCGCGGGGTAAATTTTTTGCGGAAATGGGTGATAGCCAGTGCGATTTGCTCCTCGAAAGACATCTGGCGAGGCTGGGTAAGTTCCCACTTCACGGCAAAGCCGCAGAGGGTGGCGGGCGAGATTTGCTCGACGAGCAGGTTGACGGCGTAGATGCTGCTGTATGCGGTGACGAACACGATGCCGAAGGGCAACTTGCCCAAACGCTCCTCTACCCGCTGGATGAGGTAGAAGCCTTCGGGGTCAGATTCGTGGTCGCCTTTCAGCCGCACATCACAGAACACGAGGTCGAGGTCGTTGTCCGTGTCGGTGAGGTACGCCTCGGCTTCTTCGATGGAATGGATGACGTGCAAGCGCACATCATCGGGCAGTTTGGCTTTGGCCTGGAAGCGCTCGGCTTCGGCGGGGATGTCGTCAATGAGTACGGCGTTGATCATGGTGCGGCGTGTTACATTTTTTCAAAAATAGATTCGAGCAGCGCGACAGGGAAGCAGTAGCGCACGGTGGTGCCGCGCAGCCCGTCCACCGGCGAAGCGTACTCGGTGGTGATGCTGTGTCCAGTGGTTTTTTCGATGATGTCGAAATATTCGTCCCACAGGTGTGTGGAACTGCCCTGCTGGCGGCGAGCGGCCAATTTCTGGCGGTCGAGGCCCGGCCCATCGTCAGTGACGCTGAGCATCCAGAAGTCCTTGCTGAGTTGGCCTTCGATGGTGACGTTCACTTCATCTCGGTCGGTGTGCTTGAACGAGTTGTTCACGGCGTTGAGCAGCAGGAAGGCGGGCAGTTTGTAGGCGTTGATGTTGGCACTGTTGACGACTCGGAGGTGTATTTTTTTGTCGTAGAGAAACTCGCTCAAAGCCCGGTATTCCATGATGGCCTCTACCTCGCGGTTGCCGTAGTGCAGGGGCGGGGCGGTGTAGATTTGGCTGATGAACTGCTTGAAGGCGTTGGCGGTGGCGTAGGCTTCGGGGTAGCGGTCGCCTATTTTTTCCACGAAATTTTTGGCGATGTGCTGGCTCATTCGCTTCTCCACGATCTTGTTGAACACCCCGACGGTCTCGACCTGCACCGCCCGCTCGCGCATGGCTTTGGCCAGCGAGAGGGAGATGACCATGAAATAGCCCATGATTTCGAGCAATTCTCGCAATTTTTCGGCTTCTTCGGGCGGATAGGCGTTGGTTCGCTGGCTCTGTATGCTGATGATGCCAACCGGTTCCTTGCCCACTTTGATGAGTTGGAAGATAAAACTGTTGGAGAACTGACCCAATTTCGGCTCTGGCCGCTCTCCGCCGCGATAGAAGTCCTCGGGGGCGTTGTTGGCTATCAGGCAGTCCATCTGGTGGCGGTTGTTCCAGAGGTAGATCGCTGGCCGCTGGCGGTCTAAGGGGTCGTTCAGGTCGTACTCCATGTGGCTGATGTGGCCAAAATCGTCTGGCTCGCCGGGCCTAGGGTG
>JAYSUY010000107.1:0-2322 GCA_043718855.1 Saprospiraceae bacterium
CAGGTAGCAGAGCAAGCGGCCGTACACATCCAAAAACTCATGCCCAAAAGCCAAGAAAAAGAGAAACTCCTCCTTCGACTTGCCGGAGCGATCAAGATGGGTCTGCAACATCGCTTCGAGTGTGCGCTGAGCCACTTCAGCGTGGTGGGCATGGTTGGCCGCCACCTGGGAGCCGTCGCCGATGCGCTGCTCCAAGTGCGCCAGCAGTTCGGCTCCTACATTGAGTTTTTCGCGCCACTTGCCGGAGGCAAAAAACTCCGTCCAAGCGGGCTTAGACAGGTGGATAAAATCATCATTTCCAGGCAGTTGAAAACTGATTTCAGGTGTGTCCATGCCCAAAAAGCGGACACCGAGATTTTTGAAAAACGATACATTGACCGTGTCGCCATCATGGACGCTTTGTTTGACCGAGCCGAAGCCCGAGCCGTGGAAGCCTAATTTCGCTTGCCCCATTTTGAAGCGTGCAGGGCTGACCCACAGCGATTTGCTGTTGACCATAATTCAGTAGTAGGTTAGGTTAGTAGTGGCAACCCCTCCCCCGACCCCTCTCGTTGGGGCAGGGTCGATTGGTTCTGTTTTTTGAAGCGGCAGAGCCGCGAGATATTTGTAGAAAGCCGAGATTTTTAGTCCAAAAGGTGCAGCCCACCGTCATATTATCGGGTTACGGTGCGCTGCACCTCGTTCATTGGGGCTTAAAAAGACTACAAATGTCTCGGTGCTCTGCACCTTTTTCAGAACCAATCGGCCCTGCCCGTTGGGAGAGGGGTCGGGGGTAGGGTCACGCCGTCAATTTCTTCAAAATATCTTGCATCCGCTTTTTCTCCTCCCGTTTCTGCACTACCGTAGGCGGCGCGGCGCGTTCGGCACAATCAGCCAGTGAGCAGCGCTGGCAAGTGATGCCCACCGTCGCTGTCGGAATGGCCGGGTCGTCCCAAAAGCGGATGATGCTTTTGGCGTGATCATCCAAAAGTACGCCAAGCACAACGCTCACATTGCGGGCCCGCGTCGGGTAGCCCGGCTTGGCCAATGCGATGCACAGGTACTCCTCGCCAGAGTCTAAAAACAACACGCGCTGTGCAGCCACCAAAGTCTCTTCGGGGTTGTCCGACTGCGTCTGCCGCTGCTGCAAATTTTGGAGCAAAGTGATGGACAACCAGCGGCGGCAGTAGTACTCGTTGAGGCCCGAAGCATGGGGTAGATGGCGGCGATTGAGGTGCAATTCCTTGTCGATATCGAACAGGCCGCTGTCCAAATCATGGATGAACCGTTGGAAAAAAACCTTGTCGAGGCCCATCTCGCGGGTCAGCAAGTTGAAGCGCTGGAACAGCACTTCGGGGCTGGCGCGGTACTTGGCCGTCATGTCAGCCAGCGGTTTGGCACTCCAGCGGGGCTGCCCAAAAAACGCGCGGAGGTCCTGCACGAAACTCTGGTGATTAATCAAAATAGCCACCGCAAAATAGGCCGCTTTGTAGTTGCTCAGCGCTTCCTCGAAGGATTTTACCTTGATGAAATTAGAGGCCAGCGGCCGCTCTGTGAGCCCCAACACATTGAATCCCAATTCTTTTGCCAACTGGAAGGCCCGTTGATGCTCGTTGAGTTGGCTGTTGAGCAGCAAGCGGTGGCTCCGGGGATTGTACACCGAGCGAAGGCTCTGCAACTCCGGGTATTGCCCCAGTCCGTCGTCGTCGATGTGGTATCCGAACTGCGTTTCGAGGAGGCGCGACAGCCGCCGCGAGGATACGCCGCCCGCCTCTGGCAGCCCGTGCTGCTGCACAAACTCGTCCGCCGCCGCCTCGATTTCTTCAAAATAATTGTTGCGCAATTCCTGATAAGCCCGTAGGGCGGCGAAGTAAAAATTCTCCTCGCGCAGCGAGTAGTTGCGGGCAATGTCGAGCAGCGCGGAGATGAAAGCGTTCACCCGGTCGGGTGCGCGGGCGATGATTTCCACCACCTGCTGCATCTCGATGCCGAAGAGGTCGAGCGGCAGTTCGTTGAGGAAATTGCTCTGCAACAGTTCGCCCACCGGAGCGTACTGCTTGGTCAGTTCGGGCGAATTGAGGAACTCCAGCGACAAGCCGAGCGCGTGAGCCAATTTCTGCTGATTGACGGCTTGCGGGTACTTTTTGCCCTTTTCGATCTCGTTGAGGTAGGAAATCGAGATACCGCTTTCGCGGCTCAATTCCTCAAAATTCCAGCCCCGCTCTTGGCGGAACTGTCGGACTTTCAGCCCAAAAATGATGCGTTGGTGTTGAGTAGCGGCCATGTTGTGGGCGAAAGTAGAGCGGAGTGGAGCAAATTTGACAACTTTTTAAAAGTTGTCAA
>JAYSUY010001061.1:0-2787 GCA_043718855.1 Saprospiraceae bacterium
GTGACGCGTTTCATGGCATCAGCGATGAGCGAGCCGATGGTGTCGTCGTTGTTGGCCGAGATGGAGGCAACTTGCTGGATTTTGCTGAAGTCGTCGTCAATTTTCTCTGACTGGCTTTTCAGGTTTTCGACCACTACGCGCACGGCTTTGTCGATGCCGCGCTTGAGGTCCATCGGGTTGCTACCAGCAGCTACGTTTTTCAAGCCTGCGGTGACGATGGCTTGAGCGAGCACGGTGGCAGTGGTGGTGCCGTCGCCAGCAGCGTCAGCGGTTTTGCTGGCCACTTCTTTCACCATCTGTGCGCCCATGTTGGCGATGGGGTCTTCGAGTTCAACTTCTTTGGCAACGGTCACGCCGTCTTTGGTGATCTGTGGTGCGCCGAAGGATTTCTGGATCACCACGTTGCGACCTTTGGGGCCGAGGGTAACTTTGACCGCGTTGGCCAAGGCATCTACGCCGTCTTTGAGTTTTTCGCGGGCTTCTGTATTGAAACTGATTTGCTTAGCAGCCATATCTGTCTGATGTTGTGGATGTGTGGAAACTGTGGATTGGGTGAAATGGTGAGATGGGGATTGGGTGGGGTGAGGATTTGCGGATGGGGTGACGCATCACCAAATCAACAACTCCCCAAATCAACAATTTTACAACACCACGAGGATGTCGTCTTCGCGCATGATGATGTAATCGACCCCTTCGTGGGTGATTTCTTGGCCGGAATACTTGCCATACAGCACGATGTCGCCCTCATGCACAGTCATCAGGTTGCCGTCTTTGCCGGGGCCTACAGCGATGACTTCGCCGCGTTGCGGCTTTTCTTTAGCGGTGTCGGGGATGATGATGCCGCCTTTAGTTTTTTCTTCGGCGGGTGCTGGCTTGATGATCACGCGATCAGCAATTGGTTTCATACGTTGAACTATTTATGTTTTGGTGAAAGACCTATTGCCCACCTTCGTCCCGAACACTGAGGGCTAGGGCAGGTAAATCTGCGCAACCCTGAGGTTGGCGGACTACCGTTTTTTATCAGACTTCGTGCCATCCGATTTTTCCTGCCATTTTTTCAGACCTGACAGGCACTGGTGCGCCATTTAGTCATTCGGCATTGGGGGCATTTCGTCATTCGCGTCATGGTGGGCATTGTCTTCAAACTGAGATGGAGTCGTTGAAATGATGCGACTGACGAAATGCCCCCAATGCCGAATGCCGAAATCATCGTATCATTGTGCTTCATTTTTGACAGAACAACGAGCAGGAGATATCGGCAAACGTTTGATTACAAACATTTTACGGCGTAGTTTCTCAGCCCTTCCGATCCTTGTTGAAACATTTGGACCCAATCGTATGCGCAGACCCATTGACATCCTTTCCGCCGGCGAACTGCTGGTTG
Organism: Saprospiraceae bacterium; assembly: GCA_043718855.1. Lineage (GTDB taxonomy): Bacteria > Bacteroidota > Bacteroidia > Chitinophagales > Saprospiraceae > M3007. Next base: position 1,385 of record JAYSUY010001061.1, read on the forward strand.
ATCTTATCACCGCAGAATTCGTACAAACACTTGATGAAGCCTCGCTTTTCAAGCGTGTGCCTGGCGGCAGCCCGGCCAATTTGGCTATGAACATGGCCCGTTTGGGCAACAAATCCATGCTGGCGGCCACAGTGGGCACCGACGATATGGGGACAGTGCTTCGCAATTACGTCGCCCGCACAGGAGTAGACGTGTCGTATGTCTCGCAAGTGGACGAACCCACCACTTTGATTTTGGTGACCCGCTCTGCGGCGGTGTCCAGTTTTCAGGCCTACCGAGGAGCCGATTCGATGCTCTCCATCAGGCAATTCCCCTATCAGCGTTTTGAGGAAATTGGCATTTTTCATTCTACCTGCTTCGCCCTTAGCAAGCAGCCTGCCCAGCACGTCATCATGGAAGCCGCTGAGAAGGCCAAGCGTGCTGGCTGCTTAGTTTCCGTAGATGCCAACTACGCCGAAAAAATCTGGCCTGACCGCCGCGAGGCGCAGCGCCTCTTGGCTGAACTCTCTCGTCTGCGGGCTGCTGTAAAAATCAGCGATGTAGACTGGGGCCGCCTCTACGAAGACGAGTCACCTGCTCCCGAAGCCGTCATCGAACATTTCCTGAAAATGGGGGCTACCGAAGTGTGCTTCACGCTCGGTGCCGAAGGCTGCTGGGTTGGCAACTCCACAGAGCAGCACTTCTTGCCCGCCCGCCAAGTGGAGGTGAAAGACACCACCGGAGCAGGCGATGCTTTCTGGTCGGGCTACCTCACGGCTCGGCTCGATGGTAAGACGCTGCTCGAATGTGCCACCGCTGGCCGCCGCATGGCCGAGTTGAAACTCGGCCACTTTGGCCCACTGCCCGACAAGGTAGAGCGGGAAGCGATCTATGTTGATTTGACCTAAGTAGGCTCCGCACAGTGCTCATCATCAATCATTTATCGTAAATAAATGAGCGACTTCCAATTCACATCCACCCTCGAACTCTCCACCAACAAACTCTGGGGATGCCACTTCGCGGTGCCGCAATTTGTGGCTGATGCGATGCCCGTGCGAGATCAAGCACGGCGTGTCGTGTGCGTTTTGAATGAAAAATCGGAATGGCAGTGTGCTCTGCTGCCGCGCGGCGACGGGTCGTTTTTGATCACCGTCAACAAAAAACTGCAAACCACCCTGGGCATCAAGCCCGGCTCCCCCGTGCGCGTGAGCCTGCGCCCCGACGAGAGCGAATACGGCTTGCCCATGCCCGAAGAACTGGCCGAACTGCTCGCCCAAGACGCAGAGGGCCACCGCCTCCTACACGCCCTCACACCCGGCAAACTCCGCACCCTGCTCTACATCGTGGGTCAGCCCAAAACCTCCGACCTCCGCCTCCATCGCGCCCTCGCAGTGGTGGAACACTTGAAAGCCACTAGCGGAAAA
>JAYSUY010001062.1:0-2787 GCA_043718855.1 Saprospiraceae bacterium
CACGCTTTCCAGCAGGTCGCGGACTTCGGGCGCGGCATCGTCGTCCTGAAGCCAGTAGTAGGGCGTACCGTTACCGGGCGTACATTTTTGGCCCAGCGAATCCAGCCCCTGCGCAGAGCAGCCGTCGGGGCCGTATTTGGTGCCCGTCTCGAAGTGTATGCCGTTTTTGTCGAAGCCATTAGGGTCGTAGAGGCTGTCGTAGGGCATGCCGTGTGTCCAGCCGGGATAAGGCGGCTGCTTGACGTACTGGCCGTTTTGCCCAAAGCCGTAGGGGTCCCAGGGCTGGCCGGTTTCGCTGTGGATGCCGTTGGCACCGAAGCCCGGCTGAGAGGGCGGCTTTTGGCATATCTCGCTGCCAAAAATGGCGGGGGCGGGGGTCAGGTCAGGGAAATTGGCTTGCACGTCCGATATACCTTTCACGAGGCCACAAATCTTTCCGCTCGGTGTGATGTCCACCTTTGTCCATTGCACCCGCACATACTTTGAGCCAAAGGGCAACTGTATTCTGCCCGTACCGGTCCATTTGGTAACGCGCTCTTCGGTTGGGCCGGTGAAGATGTACTCGATCTGGTTGGTCAAGACTTGGATAGAAAAACCGCCTACGGAGAGCGTCGTCCAAGAGCCGGTTTCGGCAAAGGGGCCATCGCAGGCAGGGAAGATAAAGTCGCCCCCACAATTTCCCGCAGCCTGTGGCGGCCCGGCAGCGCTGACGGGCGAAAGTATGGTCGTCTCGGACAGCAGCTCCGTGCCATCGGTCCAGAAGCAGATTTTTTGCACCGTCACTTCGTACTCGGTCCCGGCGATCATCTCGCTCAAACGGGCCGTTTTTTCCGTTGTGATCTGTATCTCGACGGTTGGCGATGCCCCGCCGAGCGGTCGGTATCGCACCTTGTACGCCACTGCCCCTGCGGAAGCCGGTGGCCCCTCCCAAATCACGACGACGTAATCTTCGCCTTGCTCCACCACTTTGATTTGCTCTGGCGGGGTGCAATCCGGCACGTTCGATGCGGCAATCAGTGAATCGTGGGGCCAGCCAGCCGGGTTGGAGAAAATTGTTTTGGTGGCTTTGCTCGCGCTGGAAGGCAGGGCAGCCAGCACGTCGTCGGTGCTGGAGGTTAAAAGTTGGGCGTTTGTTGCGCCGGGAAGGCAAAGCAGTAGCAGGGGCAAGTAGAGTACTTTCCACATAAATGGCAGAAATTGAGAGGATTTGAAGAAGGAGAAATTACTGTTTGCAGAAGCGGGTTAGGTACACGACATCGCCGGTGCGTACTCTGACAAACCAGACTCCGGGATTCAGTGCGGTCACAGGCAGTTCTATTAGCCCGCCGCCGGGCGGCAAATCGAAGGACGCGCTGCGCTCCACCTGCCCGTTGACATGGAGCAGTTCCAATTGGCCGCTGCGCCCTCGGTCGCTGCTCAGGCGGATGTAAACGCGGTCGTTGGCCGGGTTGGGGAAGGGGTCTGAGAGGTGCAGCGACTCCGTCAAGTCTTTGGTCAGCGGCACTGTCAGGCAAAACTGCTCGCTTCGCTCGAAGGCCGCCGTGCCGCCCCATTCCACCCTCGCCCCGCCATTCGAGCGGAAGTTGTTGATCCACAGCGCGTAGCGCTCGCCCTGCTGCACGTCTGCCGGGCTGAGGAAGTTGTCGGTGTCCGCCGCGCAGCCGCTCGTTTGGTTGCTGCCCGCCGAAGTGCTGCGCAGCCCGGTCGCGCCGGTGCAAGTGTTCAGGGGAGATTCGACCTGACCGAGACTGGGGCCAGCGGCCATGCAGCGCAACGGCTCTTTGTCGGAGCAGTCGCCGGGGCTTTTCAGCCGGTACAGCACAAAGTCCAAGTCATTTTTGGGGTCGTCGGGGAGGATGCTGAACTCCAGCGTACCAGCCTCGGCCACCTGCCAGGTCAGCCAAATGGAGTTGGTCTCCGCGAGCGGCGCGTTCAGGCAAGGCACGGTGGCCGACTCGTCGTGGTTGCCCGCGTCGGGCAGTGCTTGGAGGAGGAGCGGGCTTTTGTCGCAGACGAAAAGCGCGTGGGCGCAGTCGGCGGTGGGGGATTGGGCGGCGGCCAAGCAAGGCAGGGCTGCGAGGAGGAGGAGTAGCGGTTTGTGAGTCATACTTCGTTTGATTTGAGATAAAAGGATACCAGTCCATGCCGCGCAGACAGCACGACATGGAAGCCAAATACGTTGGCAAAACAGGCCCAAGCGTCAGGCATGGCGCATACGCGCCGATCCAGCGGTCAGGTCAAAAACAGTAACAGTAATGCAAAACAGTAAGGCAACAAACACTCAGCATATGGCAACCACCGATCTGGTGGCAAAGCCCCTCCTGAGGATGGAGAGGCTTGTCTCTCCGAGGGTGCGGGCAATCGATATTAGGATTATGCGGATCAGGCAAAAAATTCGATCCGGGCGTGTTTGTCTGTTGCGAAGATACAGGCGGTGGTGGTCAGACTTGCAAATTTCCTTTCAATATCTTTTAGTTAAAATTTTTGAGTTCCGAATAATTTTGCCGCCCCCCCCCCATTTTTGACAAATTATAATTTGAAATGTATTTTTAAAAACGCTTATAAATTTTGCACCCAACAAGATGAGAGCAGTAGGGCACTCCACAGATATGCCCCTCCCCACACCATCAGATTCCGTCCCCTATACGTCATTTCCTACCGTTGTTAAAATTTATACAAAAAAACAGCGGGGCAAACACCAATTTTGCCGCGCCCCGTTTGGCGCAATGTCAAAGTCGTCCGCCCAGCGTTTTTCACCTGCCGCAAACTCTTTCAGCGATAGTGAGC
>JAYSUY010001063.1:0-2782 GCA_043718855.1 Saprospiraceae bacterium
TTTATCGCGCGATAGTCTAACATAGAGATTTTTCGGGCAAAAGTCACTCAAAAAAACAAAACATCACAACTCATTGAGTATCAACTCGCATCAACTCTATTCTCAAACTTGCACTGATTGACCACTTCCACCTGTGAGTTAAACAGGAGAATCCCTTTTCCCGCTTGCGGCAACTGATCATTTGGACCTTTAAATTTGCACAGTTCGAACTTGATGCCATCGCTACCTCCAATTTGCACCCCAATCCCGTTAGTCGAAAAATCCACACTATGGAATTTGCTTTTATTGGGTGTAGGGTTGCCCTGTACTATTGGTCTAAAGCGTGGTAGATGTATGCCTATGCCGCAGTTTTCAAAACCAGTATTTTGCTTGGCAACCACAACGCCCCCGTTCATGTTAAAAAACACTTCGTTGGGTGCTGATGGCGGGCGCTTCCCAGCGTACACGCCGCACTCTGCATTCACGATTTTAGCGGTAATCAGCACAACGACCCCCGACTGATGTGCTTGGGGCATCGCGTCTGGTGAGGGTTGCTCAATGCTTGGGTTTCCCAACACTTCTATGCCGCGCCATCGGTTGCAGAGGCTGGTGATAACGGCACCCTCTACGTTTAGTTTTGCACCTTTTTCCACGACAATGCCCTTGTTGTCGGCCATCAAGACGGAACACCGGACGGTCAGCTGCCCGCCTGTTTTGATCCTGACATTGCCCAAGACAATTTTCAGGTTGTCCCAAACAGGGTGTTCGCCATTTGCAATAACAATGTCGGGGTTGGAGGATGCGCAATTTCCAATTTTCTGGGAACTGACGATTTCCTTGTAGGCCGTAGCCCATTGGCAAGGTGTGATGGCTCTTGCATCAAAAGATTGTGCCATCAGGTTGTTGCTGTTGGTGTGAATACAGGTGAAAGGGGATTCGGCTGTCATACAATGGCCCCCGTTGTCGCATTCTTGTTTGGTGTCAAGATCGCCTGGCACAGCTCCACAAGAATTGCTACAAATGTAGCAGTGCTCAAGCTCAAAATAGTGCCCAATCTCGTGGTTGATCACCCTTGAATTGAGGAACATGGAGCCTGCAGTCAGGTTATAGGCTACATTGTAAACGGCTATATACTCGTTCCCTAATGGAGTAACTCCAGCATGAGTCCCTCCAGCATTGTAGGCAAAGTCGTTCACCAGATAAATGTCTACACACTTGTTGCCGTACGGATGAGGTGTATTGCTGGATGAGCCAAGCGGAATAGCCTCAAAAGGGTGAAAAAACACCCCGCCGTACAGGTCATCCGGGTTTTCTGCGGGATTGCTGTACAGGGCCAGCCGCCATTTGCTGTCGGGTACATGCGTGATCGGCAGACCGGTGTTGCCCAGTTTTGAGTTTGCCGGCAGATTGGCTTGTTGCGCGTTGCAACCGTCAATCAAGAGCTGCGCCATAGCCAGTCCATTGGCAGGGTCTAAGTTCGTGCCGTCAGTTCTGGCAAACCAGTGAATATTGACGTTGATGGTCAAGGTTGATGCGTCCTGATAGGAAGTGGCGAAATCAAGGTCGCCGCAGGCATTGGGGGGAGTTTGGGGCGCGGCGGAAGCAGCGCCTGTCGTGAGGCAAGTGACTTCTTGGCCGAAGGCTGGGCAAAAAGCCGCCGCGAAAAGAAAAAGCAGAAAAGAAAAAACGCGATTTTTCATGTCATAAAAAATGGTGGGCCGCACCAGCCACCGTGCTGTCCGACAAGGTTTTAGCCGAAAGCCAGTGCGGCCCAAAGTGAATGAATGGTCAGCATTTTGGGTTGTTGTGCGGCACTACCGCTCCACCACTACCTTCCCCCACGATTTCCCCTCTACCCCATTCACCTCCACCAAGTACACCCCGGCGGCCCAGCCCGAAACATCCACCCTCGTCAGGCCGGAGGCGTTGGAAACCTCGTGCGCGAGGCGGCCCAGCGCGTCCCATACGCGGAGCGTACAGGGCGAATCGGGCAACGTGACGGTGAAGGAGCCGGTGGCCGGGTTGGGCGCTATTGGCAGAAGTGAGGGGTGAGTAGCGAGGCGTGAGGCACTCGAACGCTCCTCCGCCCGCTGCTGGTTGGCTCCGGTGGGCAGCACAAAAATCTGCGCCACGTTGACGTACTGGCGGCAGACATCGGTCACGCTGACCAATTGTACGCTGTCAAAGTTCGATACTGGAGTGAACAGCGCGAGTGCCGCGCTCAGATTAGGCTCCGCATCGGCGGCTTCCGACTGATCGAAAGCCGTGTTCAGTGCTGCCCACGCGCCCTCTGAGTTGCTACGCAGATCGGTGCCGCCCATCGAGCAGTCCTTGTCGGAAGGCAGGCGGTTCTGCAAGCCTTGCGAAAGTGCGCGGCGGCTGTATATCGGGCTGCCCGGAGCGGGCTTGCCGCCAGTGTAGCCATCGATTGGGCAGGCGGAGTTGTAGGCCGCTGCCGCTGGAGCGGATATCAACGGGACGAGATTGCCTACGCCACAACCCAATGCTGTGGCCGAACGTACCAAGACGTACTCATCGGGTGCAGGCCCGGTGGAGTTGCCCATCAGGTCAAACTTGTTCCAGAAATTGCGCCGGGCGCGGATCGAAGCTCCAGGGTTGCGCTTCACATAGCAGATGTCGAAGTACTTGGACAACCCTTCGGCCCCCGCTTGCAAGCGGAACTCGTTGGGTCTTAGGCTGCTGCTGTTGATGTCTGCATCGATGTTCAGCAGCGCATCCTGCCCAGCGATACAGGCACAAGTGCAGTCCAAAATACGGGCACAGTCCATCGTCACCAGACCAT
>JAYSUY010001064.1:0-7727 GCA_043718855.1 Saprospiraceae bacterium
TTAATTTCTGACGAAAGGCGGGTTATGCTTTCCAGCCTGATGGCACAAGTGGGAGAGCGTTGCCAAAAACTGCTCGGCCTGTTCCAGTTGAACTACTCCATGCGTGAGATCCGCGAGCAGATGGGCTACTCCAGCGATCAAGTGGCCGCCAACGAGGTACATGGCTGCCGCGAAAAACTGAAAAAAGTGATCCAACAGCATCCCGAAACCCTGGATGCGCTCCAAAACCGAACATGAACAAGGCATCTGAATATGGAAAGTAATTGGTACGAAAGCATTGAGGCATACAACCTCGGCCTGATGTCGGCTGAGCAAGCGGCTCAGTTGGAGGCCGCTATGCGAGCCGACGAGGAGTTGGCCGCCGCCGTCCGTGCGCACCGTATGGAGTGGGAAATGCAGGAGTTGTTCGCCGAAACCCTGCTCCGAGCAGACATCCGGCAGCGGTTTTTGGAGCCGCCGCCGGAGTCAGGCATTCCCAAAAACCACTGGAACTGGCTGTATAGAAACTGGAAATACGCCTTGCCTGCGCTGCTCATCTTGGGGGGCGCAGGGTTTTTCATTTTTAAAAACACGCCCGCGCCCACCGAGGCTCTGCCCCAAAACGCGCCCGCGCCCACTGCTCCTGCACCCGACACCCGGCAGCCCGCGTCGCCTGAAAAACCCATCGCCCAGCAGCCTGCGCCTGACCCGCCAGCCACCGATTCGCGCCGCCTCGCGCTGGCCGCCTATCGCGCGCCCGAGAGCCTCAGCGGTGTTCGTGGCACAGCAGGCGATACGGACACACTGACGCTGGCGAGCAAGGCTTTTGCTCAAAAAAACTACCGCCGCGCACTGCTTTTGCTGTCCAAATTGCCTGACAGCGACCAGCAGGAGGGCCTTTCCCTGCGGGCACACGCCCATTTTGGAGCGGGCGATTTCGCCGCCGCAAGCCGCGATTTCTCAGACTTGGGAAAAGGCGGGATTTACCGCCGAGAAGCGCAGTGGTTTGGCCTGCTGGCCCGCATGGCCACGCCCGGTGCCGACAAAAAAGTGTGGCTGAAACAGTTGGATAGCATCCGGCAGCAGCCCACCCACCCGTACCAGCGCGAGGCTAAGCAGTTGTGGAAAAACACCCAGTAGCCCGCCCACTACCTCCGAAGCCACAAACTGTTGTACATTTGCGGCCTGTTGCATACGCAGAGGGGAACTGTTGGCTGTTGCCGTTGGCCGTTGGCCGCGAAAACACCAGCAGCTAATGGTTAACAGCCAAAGGCCAATAGCCCACCGCCGTATTCAGAAGCCGGGAAAAAACGGCCAACTCCTTTTCCTTTCCCCACCTGTTCCGGGGTGTAATGATGAATTGAAAGGCTGATTTTTCCGCACATTTTATTGAACCGTGTTTCGTCCCGTTTGCAAACGGGACCCCCGCAGCCTTTGGGGAAAAATCATCATTAGAGAGGCGTTGCATTCATCATGACAGCATTCAAAAATTTAGGCTTGCAGGACGATCTCCTGCAAGGCATCGAGGCCCTCGGCTTCGAGACCCCCACCCCTGTGCAGGAGTTGGTCATCCCAGTGGCCCTGCAATCCGATGACGACATCATCGCACTGGCCCAGACCGGTACGGGCAAAACCGCCGCTTTTGGCCTGCCCCTGCTCCAGCGCATCACGCCTGGCCAGCACGGCATTCAGGCACTGGTGCTTTGCCCCACCCGCGAACTGTGCGTCCAAGTCGCCAGCGACATCGAAAACTACTCGCAGTTTGCCCACCAGTACAAAGTCGTAGCGGTGTACGGCGGGGCGAGCATCGAGACGCAAATCCGGCAAATCAAGGCGGGCGCACAGATCGTGGTCGCCACACCGGGCCGCCTCATGGACCTCATCACCCGCAAAGCCGCCCGCCTCGAAGGCGTGAAGCGCGTGGTGCTTGACGAGGCCGACGAGATGCTCAACATGGGCTTCAAGGAGGCCATCGACTTCATCCTCGGCGCTTGCACAGAGCGCCAAACCATCTGGCTGTTCTCGGCCACCATGCCCAACGAGGTGCGCGCCATCGCCGCCAACTACATGACCAAGCCCCGCGAACTGAGCAGCGGAAAGGGCAACCAGATGAACGAAAACATTGAGCACCAATACTATGTGTGCCGCGCCGACGACCGCTACTCTACCCTCAAACGGGTGGTGGACGCGCACCCCGGCATCTACTCGCTCATTTTTTGCCGCACCAAAAACGAGACGAAAGAAGTGGCCGAGCAGATGGTACGCGACGGCTACAACTCCGACGCGCTGCACGGCGACCTCGCCCAAGCCGACCGCGACCGAGTGATGCAGCGTTTCCGCGAAGCCAACCTGCAACTGCTCATCGCCACCGACGTAGCCGCTCGCGGCTTGGACGTGAGCAACATCAGCCACGTCATCAACTACGGCTTGCCCGACGAAATCGAAATCTACACCCACCGCAGCGGCCGCACCGGGCGGGCGGGCAAAACCGGGGTGAGCATCAGCATCATCACGCCCAAGTACGAGGAGCGCATCTTCCAGATTGAGCGGAAAACGAAGGGGAAATTCACCAAAAAGTCCATCCCGACGGGCATCGAGGTGTGCGAACAGCAACTGTACCACATCGTGAAGGGCATTCACGAGCAGGAGGTACACCACTCGGAAATCGAGCCGTACATGGCCCGCATCTCCGAAGAACTGAAAGACCTGACCAAGGAGGAACTCATCATGCGCTTCGCCAGCGTAGAGTTCAACCGCTTTTTGGCTTACTACCGCAACGCACCAGACATCAACATCTACCCAAGGGGCGACAAGCGCAACGCGGCACCACGCCCAATGGGCGGCGGCACAAGCGGCAGCACCCACCGCCTCTTCATCAACGTGGGCGAGATGGACGGCGTGACCAAAAAGGATTTCATCAAACTGCTCAGCCGCAGTTTCGGGGTACCCAATGATGCCATCGGCCACATCGACCTCAGCCACGCCTACATGCACTTCGACCTCGACGCGGCCTTTGTCACGGTGGTTCGCCAGGGCCTCTCGGAGTTCAACATCAACGGTCGCCGCATCCGGGTGGACGACGCTTCGCCCGCTCAGGGCGGCGGCGGCAAGGGGCCGAAGAAAGAGGACAAGGTGTTCGACAAGTGGCAAAAAGCACCGCCGAAGAAGAAGGACGATAAGTTTGGTGGCGGCGGGAAAAAGAAGTGGTAAGGAATGATTTACCGAAATAAGCAGCCCCCAGCGACGCGATGTGCGTTGCTGGGGGCTGTTTGTTTTTTAAGAACTCGGTACGGTGGAAGCAGGCGGTTTTATTTGGGGTGTGAAATTTTTTTCACGAAAAAGTGATTTTTTGTAAAAAGCGCTACCTTTGCACGACAAGGTAAGTTAATCGATCTCTATCCGGTAACTCTCATGAGAAGGAATTCAAATTTTTGTTCAACCGCCTTATTTGGCGACTCACTAAAGGTTTTCCGTTTATACTTATGCAGAGTATTACCGAAGTTGAAGTTTTCTTGCAAAACTTTAAAGTGAAAATGGGTGTCTGGGACCTGCTATTCAGCAGCAATCGCCAGAAAAACACCCAGACTCTCGCCGACCTCGAAATCCGGGTGGTTGACGTGAAAAATGTTCTGGCAGACCTCGTCGCTACTGACTATTCCGAAGGGCCATTGCCCGACCAAATGCTCGGCGGAGCAGAAATGTGGGTCTTTGGCCGAGAAGTAAAGGGCCAAGAGATTTATATCAAAATCACAAATGGCAGGCCGAATGCCCCTGCCATTTGTATGTCTTTCCACGTTGCAGAATATCCCATGAACTACCCTTTGAGACATTAATTCATACTTCCTTTACCGAAGCACTTCCAAAGCGATATCTATGCAAAGTCCATTGACTGGCAAGGAAATGAAGTTGCTCATTCGTCCGAGCACCCTTGCCATCCGCAAAGAAACATTCCCTGTCATGTACCACGTCTGGCATTGCACAGACACGGGCGAAGAGTTTGAGGACGAGGCCATGATAGACCTCAACCTTCAACAGGCTTCTGACCAATACCGCAGCAAATACAACTTGCCCTTCCCGGAAGAGATCCGAGCCATTCGAGAGCAGTACGGCCTTTCGGCGGCCAAAATGTCGGAGGTGCTGCGCTTTGGCATCAACCAGTACAAGCAGTACGAAAACGGCGAACTGCCCAGCGAGTCGAACGCCAGCCTGATTTTTTTGGCCCGCAACCCGTCGGATTTTATCCAGTTGGTCGGGTTCAGCGGGCTGGCCGAAGAGGAAAAAAAGAGCCTTCGGGAAAAGGCCGAAGCAGTGCTGCACGGCCAAGCGGCAAGGGATGCTGAAACCGCTGCCACCCAATTTCTCATGGGCAACCTGCGCCCTGATCTGGAACGGGGTTTCAGCGCACCCAACTTGGGCAAGTTTGGCAGCATGGTGCGCTTCTTCGCCAGCAAAATGTCGCCCTTCAAAACCCAAATGAACAAATTGCTTTTCTACGGCGACTTTCTGCACTTCAAGCGTCATGGACGCTCCATGAGTGGTGCCAAGTACCGCGCCATTGACATGGGGCCAGTGCCGAACAACTTCGACAGCCTTTTTCAGCACGTTGAAAACCAAGGGCTTGTTCGCATGGAACACCAAGAGTACCCCAACGGGAGCATTGGGACGCGCTTCCACAGCACTGAGACCAAACCCTCAGAAGCGTTGAACGAAGCCGAACAAAACACCTTGCAAACTGTGTTCGAGCGGTTCAAGCAGGTGCGCAGCCAAGAGATTGTGGAAATCAGCCACGAGGAGGAGGCTTGGGTGAAAAACGTAGCGAACCGAGCGATTTTGGGGTATTTGGATGCTTATCTGCTCAAAGCGGTGGCGTAAAATAACCTGCCCTAAAATAAGCAGCCCCCAGCGACGCGATGTGCGTTGCTGGGGGCTGTTTGTTTTTTAAAACTCACCGTGCCGTAGTAGCATCCCCCTCAAAATCTCCCGACCCCAGTCTCGCCACGGAAAGTTATGCACGGAATCGGTTCACGGATTAGCCTGCAAATACTCCTCTGGTGTAAAAACTGGAATCAAACTATGGGCGAAGTCAGCCACGTTGCGCGTGACCAAATGAGTCACTCCTCCAAAATGAACTGCGCTGTAATGCTGCACGGCATCTTCAAAGTCTTTAAAAGTTGATTGCAAGGCATCCGACATGACCGCGCCATCAACCGGGGTGAGCACAACCAAAGCAGATAGTTTGCGCAGAACGGCGGGGACATCCGTTCCGGGAGCAAGTTTGCGCAAGATGTAGGCGATGTTGCAAAAAGACAAAGTGCTGGTGTAGAGTTCAAGTTGTGCATTTTCGGCACGTTGCATTATTTCCTTCGCGGCTATATCGAAGGGAGCGCGAGCAGCGAGATAATCCAACAACACGTTGGTGTCCACAAAGACCCTATCCATGAGCCGTATGTTTTTTCAGCAAGTCGTCAGCCAACATGGATTTGTAATCAAATCCGGCTGGAAGTTTCAGCACGCCATGCAATTGTTCGGCAAGGTTGCTGCCTGTTGGTTTGCGGCGAGGAGCGGGCTTTCTGTTTCGAGGTTTCTGTGCTGCAACCACCTGCACCTGTACGCCCGCCTCTCTAAAAAGTGACAGGAGCGACTCCATGATTTTGAGATCATCGGAAAGCGTAAATTGAATCGTGACAGCCATACGTGAATTTTTGTCCGACAAAATTACGACAGTATCGCTACATCTGTGGCACAGTGTGCTGCGCTGTGCCTCAGATGTAGATGCCGCTCCCACCAATCACCACTCCACCAATCACCAAACTACCGCACCGCCGTCACATCCCCCCGCTCAAAAATCGAAATCTCCCGACCGCAGTACAGCACCCGCGCCCGCAGCAGCCAGGGGTACACGTCGCCATCGGAGAGTTCGGCGCGGAACACCCCGTCCCAGCCTGATTCCGGGTCCTGAGAGCGGAAAACCATGTTGCCCCAGCGGTCGAACACATCCAGCGAGTAACTCAGCACCGTCACATTCGCCGCGAAATACGGGCGGAACACGCTGTTTTCCACCAAGCCGCCCAGCGGCATGAACACGTTGGGCGAGTACACCAACGACACATCGCCGCCCAAATCGCCCCACCGAACCGCCGCCTCGCGGCGTATTTTCTGGCAAACGTTCGACACCTCCACCCACACCTTGCTGCCCTCCGTCGCCTCCCAAGCCGCCGAAGTCGCACCGTTCGACCACACAAAAGCCAGCCCCGTCAAGTCGCCCGACACCTCCGCTTCCACCCGCACCGAAGCCGCGCCGCAGCCCAGCACCACATCCGGCAGTGCCACGCCCAGCGCGCCGTACTCCTCGATGCTGGCCGTTTCTTCAAAAATACAGCCCTTGTCGTCGCGTACCCGCAGCGTGTAGCCGCCCGGCGGCAACGCAGCGAAATCCGGGTTGGGCTGGTAAGCCGTACCGTCAATTGAGTAGGCCAGCGGCGGGGTGCCGCCCAGCAAGTTCAGCGCCGTCAGGCTGCCGTTCGGCACCGTGGCGCAAGATTTCACAGAGCCGACCTCGAAACTCAAATCTGGCCAAGCCGATACCGAAACCGTCACCACCGAATCGCAGTCCAAGTGGTTTGTCAGGACAAAATCCCGCGTCTGGCCTGCTCCGAGCGACACGCCCGCGTAGGTGTAAGTCGCTCCAGGGCAAACTTTTACGTTCAGCACCGAAGCCGAAACGGGCAGCGCAGCCACCGTCACCGCCACCACCGAATCGCAGCCGAGGTAGTTTTTAAAAGTAAAACTTTGGGTCGTACCGAGCGGAAGGTCGGCCCCCCCGTAGGGCACCGTAGTACCGGGGCAGGTTTTCAAAGTCAAACTCGAACTGGACAGGGGCAGCGCGGCCACCGTGACCGCCACCACCGAGTCGCAGCCCAGCCAGTTTTTAAAAGTAAAACTCTGGGTCGCGCCCACGCCGAGGTTCGCGCCCCCGTAGGCGATGGTGCTGCCGGGGCAAGTTTTCAAAGTCAAACTCGAACTCGACACGGGGAGCGCAACGACGTTCACCGCCACCACCGAGTCGCAGCCCAGGTAGTTTTTGAAAGTAAAACTCTGGGCCGCGCCGACCGCCAGATTCGCGCCCCCGTAGGCGATGGTGCTGCCCGGACAAGTTTTCAGCGTCAAACTCGAAGCCGACACGGGCAAGGCCGTCACCGTCACCGCCACCACCGAGTCGCAGCCGAGGTAGTTTTTGAAAGTAAAACTTTGGGCCGCGCCGACTGCCAGATTCGCACCTCCGTAGGCGATGGTGCTGCCGGGACAAGTTTTGAGCGTCAAACTTGAACTGGACACAGGCAGCGCGGCCACCGTGACGGCCACCACCGAGTCGCAACCGAGGTAGTTTTGGAAAGTAAAACTCTGTGCTGCACCGACCGCCAGATTTGCGCCCCCGTAGGCGATGGTGCTGCCCGGACAAGTTTTCAGCGTCAAACTTGAACTGGACACAGGCAGCGCGGCCACGGTGACGGCCACCACCGAGTCGCAACCGAGGTAGTTTTTGAACGTGAAATTCTGGCTCGCGCCCACCGGCAAATCAACCCCAGCGTAGCGGTAGGTTGAGCCGGGGCAGGTTTTTACCGCCAGATTCAGCACCGAAATCGGCAGCGGAGCCACGCTCACGGTGACTGCTGAATCGCAGCCCAGCCAGTTTTTCAACTGGGACACCTGCGAGGTGCCGGTCGGAACGGGTGTACCTGCATAGGTGT
>JAYSUY010001065.1:0-2779 GCA_043718855.1 Saprospiraceae bacterium
CCCAGACTGTGCCGAGCAGCACCATAGCGAACCAATCAATGGAGGAAGGAGGACGGGACATGATGGGAACGATGAACTATAAACGATGAACTGGCAACCAAAGCCGAAGCCCCGCCAGAGTTGTCCTGACGAGGCTTCGGTTAGCATTGGTGCGCAAAAATTTTAAGAGGCCAAATGATCAACTTGGAAACGGGCAAAAAAAAATGAGATAAAAGCCGATTCAAATCATTGTGATTCAATAGTTTGAGTGGCTCATAGTTCATCGTTTATAGTTCATCGTTCACTAGGCTACTTCACCTTTGTCGTCCTTGCTGCCGCTCACATAGTCCTGTGCTTTTTGCCAAAAATCTTTGCCGCTTTCTGCGATTTCACCGGCTTCCTCCTTCACTTCGCCCACCAATTCTTTGGCTTTGTCTGTGAGGAAACCAAGCGCGCCACCTTCGTGGGCAGCAATTTTTTCGCGGGCAGCCTGCGCCTCGGCGAGTTTTTCAGCGGCTTCGACTTTCGCTTCGGCAGCCAAAGCCTCGGCTTTTTCGCTCCATTCGGCTACTTGCTCGGAGGCTGCATCTTTGAGTTCGCCCAATTTTTCGCCCGCAGTGCCGAGGGCTTCTTTGGCGGAGTCTTTCAGGTTGGAGAGGAAATCATTTTCCATAAAAAGTGGTGCTGTGTTGTGTGATGAGTGGGCAAAACGAACGGCGACTGAAAAGGTTGATAATCTTATCTCCGCCGCTTCGGATACGGAGTGCGTTCACGGGGCTTGGAGGGGGGGGCGAGTATTTCGCGGAGCAAGCGCCCAGTCATGGCCCCAAAGCCGCCGAGGAAGCCACCAATGATGCTGGTCACGGTCAGTAGCTGCCAACCTTTAAGCCCGGCGAACACCTCGCCAATTTTGGTAGCAAACACCCCAGCATTGAGCACGTTGTGCAACATCGCGCTGCCGTACCACAGCAGGGAGCCTCCGGCAAAACCAGCCAAAAACGCCCCTGCAGCCGATGGCGAAAACAAAAAACCGGCGACCGCAGCCAACGGCACAATTGCCCACCAAGGCAGCCCGACCCAACAGAGTAGCCCGCTGAGTACGATGAAAAGGGTGGTATAACTTGCGTTTTTCATAAAAATCAAAACAGTGGAGGGTGGAGGATAAGTATCTCGCAAAAATTAGTTTAGGTTATCTCGCAAATGCGTAGAGGCGCAAATTTTTGATTATGAATACTTTGCGGCTTTGCGAGGCACTTGCGCCGTGGTGCTTTGAAGGTGGCGCGGCTTGATGAACAGTGTTTGGTCGTCACTTCGGGCTGAAGGTTTGTTTTCCTACAATCCGGCCATCAGGGTTTTCCATCGGGGTAGAAAGCAACAGTAAGTCGTAGTAGCCGCCCTGCGCCCAAGTGTCCACCATGTTGTCGTAGTAGCGGCTGCCTGGATTGCCCGATTGGCCGCCGGGGTATACGCCCCTGGCCTTCACCTGCTCCCCCAAGTCCACAATCATGCGCCACGAAGGGCCATGATCGGTTTTGATGGCGTTGGGTGCTGAGCCGTGTCCGCCTGTGCGAAGGCCGGTGCGACTGAACGGTGCAATGCGGGCCAAGTGTGTGATGTTGGTAGGCCGCGCTTCGCCCCAAGCCACTTTTTTCAGCGGGTTTTGTTTGAAAAAAGCCTGCATTGCTTGGAATGACTCGCGCACCATGTCGCGGGCCGTCTCGCGTACCGGGGTGGCCGGGTGATCAAAGAAAACGTTGCTGCTGTCGCTTTCCATCAGCGCGATGAATCGCCACATTTCAGGCCATAACACGTCTTTTTTGGCTGTTTTTAGGGCTAAAATTTCATCCCAAGTTTTGGCGTAGCAAGAGTCCAGCCACGACTCGAACAGGGTAGGTGCTGTCAAGTTGGCATCGTAGCGGAAGTTCCAGGCGGCGAGTTCGTCGGCTATTTTTTGCCCATCAGCATCCAGCATCTGGCGGTCGAGGAGGCGCAGCATCTGAGGCAGCGCGTCGTGGGCGCGTTGGCTAAAATTGTCCAACTGCATGTTGCGCATACTGTCGGGCGTGGCGTTGTGGAGCGCCGCGAGGCGGTCGTGGATGTGGCGGCCCCGGAAGTCGTCGAAATTTCCCAAATAATAGTGCGGGTAGGAGGGTGGTGTGGAGTGTTGATTGGCAGAAAAAACGAACCCGCGCGTGGGGTTACGCATACTCGGCACCTCGTCTTGCGGGATGTAGTTGTGCCAAGCGTTGGCCCACCGGCTGCCGTCTTGCAGGAATCGGCCCTGCTCTTGGCGGCGTATCGGGTATCGGCCTTGCACTTGGATAGCGATGTCGCCAGAGCGGGTAGCGAACACAAAATTTTGCGCTGGGCAGTTGTAGCCGTTCAGTGCGGTGCGGTAGTCAGCGTAGTTTTTTGCTGAATTGAGCAGCAGGAACAGGCTGATTTCGTTTTTCTCCGGCTCATCGTGCGTCACCCAGCGCAGGGCGTAATCGAAGAGCGGGTGCTGCGGGTCGTTGTCGTACACCACCGGCCCCCACACAGTGTAGCGCACGGTGTCGAGCAGCGTTGGTTTTCCTTTGATACGGATTTCCTCCACCCTGATTTTCACCTCGCTCTGCTCGCCGTCTACCTCGTACTTCGTACGTTCCGCATTTTTCCATTTGATTCTGTACCAGTCAGATACGTCGTGGCCGACGTTGGTCATGCCCCAAGCGATCTGTTCATTGAAGCCGATAACGATACCCGGTGCGCCGGGCAGCGACACACCGTAGGTGCTTTGCTGCGGGGTGCGGATTTGCAC
>JAYSUY010001066.1:0-2770 GCA_043718855.1 Saprospiraceae bacterium
ATATGAAAAGTACTGGGACAAATACACAGATCAACAACTTATAGATACTTTGTTTTCGGACACATTAAATGTTGAACCTGACTCAGAAGGCGGTTGGACGACAAGAGCGTTTTATATAAAGACGACTAAAGAACTAATTGCTGATCTCCAAGACGACAAAAACAAAATTGACAGTTTATATCCTCTTACGGCCTTTGATGAGTTGACCATTAAGCAATTGCCACTAGGTTTTAAAAAGACTTTTACTGACGAGCAGACAACGAAATTTTTAGAAATAATCAATGACCCTGTTTCATTTGACTGGGCGGAAACAACGTACGAACCTGAATTTCAACTTGACTTTTTTAAAGACAATAAAGTTGTTGCTTCGTTGACTATTGGTGCTGGCATTTCCGTAGTTAAAACAAATTCCGACTGGCCGGACTTTAAGAAAATGAAATTCGGACGACTTAAATCGAAAGCATTTAACGAAGTGACTAAAATACTAAATGATGTTAGACAATGACAAGAAACACTGGCTATAACATCGGTTTGACAATATGGTGGCTGAGATACTTCTATGAAACACTTGTGCAAGATTCAACAACAATACTTCTATTGAACATTTGTGCTAAAATTCTGCCACACCCGGTCCCGCTTTCGGGATTGCCAAGCCGAAAAACGTTTGGTGAGCCACATCACTAAATCCCCTCATCCCCAATTTCAAAAAAACACCTCCTGCGCTACCCGGAACGTGTTGGCATGAGCCTCCACGATGTCGGCGATGCGAGGCGAGTAACCGCCGCCCATGCTGACGGCTACGGGCAGATTGTGCTGTTGGCACAGACTCAGCACTTTGCGGTCGCGCTCGCGGCAACCTGCTCGGCTGACGCTGAGCCGCCCCAACTTGTCGGACTCCAGAATATCCACACCGCTCTGGTAAAACACAAAATCGGGCTGCACCTCGTCAAGCAAGCGGGGCAAATTTTTTCCTAAAATATCGAGGTACGGGGCATCAGTGAGGCCATCGGGCAAGCCGATGTCGAGGTCGGAAATTTCTTTGCGGAGCGGGTAGTTGCGCTCGCCATGCATCGAAAAGGTGAACACACGCGGATCATTGCGGAAGATGTGGGCAGTGCCGTTGCCTTGGTGTACGTCCAAATCCACAATCAAAATTTTTTGAGCCAACTCATTGTCCAGCAGGTAATTAGCGGCTACCGCTTGGTCGTTGAAGCAACAGTAGCCTTCGCCCCGGTCGGCGAAAGCGTGGTGGGTGCCGCCCGCTATGTTCATCGCGCAGCCATAGCGCAGGGCGTGGAGGGCGCAGTCGATGGTACCCTGCGAAATGTGTCTGCCCCGCCATACAAAGTGCGGATTGATGGGGAAACCGATGGCCCGGATTTCGGCGGGCGAGAGGCGTACTTCGGTCAGTTTGTCCCAGTACTCCTTCGTGTGTGTACGCAGCGCAATGGCCTCCGAGAGCGGCTCTGGACAGAAAAAATGCTCCTCGCTCACCGTGCCTTCGTAGAGCAACTGTTCGGGCAGCAGTTCATATTTGGCCATCGGGAAGCGGTGGCCAGCGGGCAGTTCGTATTTGTAAATGGGCGAAAAAGCGATTTTGAGCATGGTGCTTGGGTAAACATCGGCCAGCCGACTTTTGCTGTGTTTTCAGTTGCCCGAGGTGTTTTTTTATCAATTTATCGTTTTGCTTTGCAAAAATTGTGCGCCCAAAATGCACGCCTTCTCACATGGTACATCGCTTTTTCTTTCCGCTTTTTTTCTTGCTCCTAGCCCTGTCGCTAACGGCCCAAGGCCCTCTTGATGGCTACCTGAAAGGCCGGGGTGTATTGGATTTGGCCCCGTCTTTCTCTTTCAACAAAGCCCGCAACTTCGCCGGAGCGGGTGGGCAAAGTTACGATACGCCCTATCAAGGCAGTCTGATCAGCCTGTTCGCCGAGTATGGCGTTTCCAAAAAACTAGACCTCGTGGCAACTGCCGCGTATGTGTTCACTGAAAGCCAGAGCGGCTTGCAGGACGGCGGTTTTTATGGAAAATACCGCTTGGTGCGTAAAAAACTCGGCTCCTCGAGTGGGAAGGCGGGTCAACTTGATCTACTGCTGGGCACCGGTGCGAGTTTTCCGCTGTCGGATTATGCCCCCACTGCGACGG
Source organism: Saprospiraceae bacterium (assembly GCA_043718855.1). Lineage (GTDB taxonomy): Bacteria > Bacteroidota > Bacteroidia > Chitinophagales > Saprospiraceae > M3007. The sequence continues at coordinate 2,149 of JAYSUY010001066.1, forward strand.
GCGCGTTGGGCCAAAAAGCCGTGAACGTCCCCGCCCGCATCATTGCGCAGTGGGAAACGCCCTGGGGCATTTTCCTCAACCTCACGGGCGGCTACAACTGGCGGCTCGATCGCTTGGATGAAGCCGATATTGCTCAGGTGCGCATGCAACGGCCCGACTACCAGACCATGACCCCGCCGCACTTCTCCACCATGCTACTGAAAATCGGCCTGCCTGCCAAAAACTACTACCTTGACGGCTGGTTAGAGTGGCAACGCACCATTGGCGGCGCTGACTATCAGCCTAATGTGGTGGATTTGTCTCAGGCATACGGGGTGTCGTACACGCAGGTGGGCGGCACGGCGTACTATTCCGAAAATGGCCATACCGGATTTTTTCTCAGCGGTGGCTACATCCTCGGTGGGCGCAACACGAGCCGCATCCGGCGCATCACGCTGGGCATGGTGTTCAAAATAAAGCCCAACCAGCCCCAGCCTTAGAGCCTATCCGAAAAATCGTTGCTGGTCTGCAAGTCAGTCTTTTGCAATCAGGCAGCGTTAAATTTTTTGACCGTAGGACACCGCTACGCCCAAAAAATTTGCCTTGCCTGATTTCAAAATCCAAGACTTCCAGCCTCAGCACG
>JAYSUY010001067.1:0-7685 GCA_043718855.1 Saprospiraceae bacterium
TTTTCATGAGATTATATACGGGAAACCGGCGCGATGCAAACGAGCATCGCGCTTTTTTTTGTTTACCCGCCGAAGTGCGCAGCACGAAGGAGGGTCGTCATTCCCAAAGATTCATTCCCAGCCGCAATCTCTGCACCCACTGTTGCTGCTCCCGCAGCCGCTGCTCCGCTTCTTCCTCACTAATTTGTCGAAAATAAATGCTTTGTCCGGGTGGCGCCTGCGCCAGCACCGGCAGGTCGGCTGCTGCCACCTGCCCGATGCGGGGGTAGCCACCTGTCGTTTGTGCATCGGCCAACAGTACGATGGGGCAGCCATCGGGCGGCACTTGGATGGTGCCTGACGCAACAGCAGTAGACAGCATAGCCGAAGTAATATCGCCATCCAGCCGCAGGTCGGCGGAGGCAGCGGGTAAAAGCCGGATGCCCATGCGGTCGCGTTGAGGAGTAATTTGGAAGGGTTTTTCAAAAAAAACTTGTCGTTGCTCCTCCGACCACCATCCCTGCTCAGGGCCAGGCAAGATGCGGATGATGTTTTTGCCAGCCCGGTGCGGCAGTGCGGCATACCATCGGCTTTGCCAGAATTGGCCGTTGAGATTGAGGTTTGAATCTGGGGGCTTGAAGTTTATAGTCTCGTCGCTGTGCAGCACGTCGCCCGCTCGTAAGGGCCGCCCATCCAACCCACCAAAACCTGCTGCCAAGCAAGTGCTTCGACTGCCCAGCACCTCCGGCACCGCCCACCCACCCGCTGTAGCGAGGTAACTGAAATTGCCCGCCGCTGTGGCCCTGATGTGGAGTATCGCGCCTGTTGGCAGCCACAACGTGCGCCCCGGTTTTGCTTCTACGCCATCTACCCACAAGGTGCCACCAGCACCGAAATGTGCTGCCCAGCCGCCCTGCTCTACCTGTGCTTTCCAGCCGCCGCCCGCCGCCTCCAGCGTGGTCGCGCTGTCATCGGTGCCTACCAGCGTATTGGCGATGCGGTGGCTCAGCACATCCGTTGCGCCGCTCAGCGGCACACCGCTGGAGTGCCAAGCAGGGCGGCCCAAGTCTTGCACGGTGGTCAGTAGACCGGAGGAAGTGATGTTGATAATCAAAGCGTTGGGTAGATGTAGTGAGGCTGTGACTTCAAGTCACCGCCTCACTTGGCTTGGCACAAAAAAAACGCCACTACCGGGTTTCCCGATAGTGGCGCGTCGTAAAGGTTGCTTGGCATCTTGGTTATCAGTCACCAATCAACCAGTCACCAATCAACCAATCACCAAATTACTGCTCGCTTGGCTTAGCAGCCTCGGTGGAAGCAGCAGCGGTTTTGGAAGCGCAGCAAGCCTTGCCGCCAGCCATGCCAGCGCAGGCTTTTTTCTCCGAAGCGGAGCAAGAAGCAGATTTCTTCGTGTACTCTGCTTTGGCCTCAGCGGTCATCGTCTTCGGTGCCACGTTGACGTTGACGAACTTGCTGCTCGTCTCGTCGAACTGTACGCTCACGAAACGCACGTTGCCCTGAGTGTCGGCCTCTTTGCGGACATAAGCCACGGTGCCGTTGTCAGCCATGCGCTTTTCGATGGTCGGATCAGCAGCCATTGCGCTGGCCATTTTGGAAGAGCAGCAGGCTTTGCCACCAGTAGCAGCAGCAGCGGAGTGGCAAGATTGAGCAGAAGCAGCGGCGATGCCGAGTGCGAAGAAGAAGGAGAAAGCAAAAATTACTTTTTTCATGAGCGAAAAATAGTTTTAGTTTGAATGAATGATTGTGAATGTCGCGTAAGGAGTTTCAAAAGTAAAAAGGAGTTGCTTACGCTGGTCAAATTTTGAGCAACCTTAACAACATAGGCTCGGAGTGGTTTAGGACAAGTCAGTCGTAAGGCGTAAGTTGTTAGCGTTCAAAAAAGCAGTGATGGTAACAAAAAAATCATTTTTGAGCCTTTTCGCACAATTTGATGTTTGGCAAACAAGCCAGTCAAGTGCTTAGGTAATACCCCGCAGGGTACCCTGGCTGATGCATTTGATCCTTGAGTCGGCGGCTTATATCAGAGATGCTCAACGCAAGTATTCCCTCAAATTTTTAGAGAAAACCAGCCTGTGCAGCAGCACCGCAGACAAGGCCAGCACCACCCAGTAGCCCGGTTTCTGTGGAGAGAAAACGAGGGTGTTGCTTAGGCTGACGACCAGCAAGAAAACGGCCAGCACAATGCTTCCTTGACGCGCCCACTCCTTGCGCAGCAAAATGCCTAGTACCAGCGCGAAGCTAAAAAACGGGGCGATTTTGATGTTACCCGTAGGTTCTACAAACCAGGTTTTGAAATAAAAAGGCAGGATGTTGGTGGCAAAAATCAGGAGCGCGGCGCAAGCGATGGCTTCGAGTAGGCCAATGGTGGGAGTGGAGATGGCACGGGTGTTTTCCATAAAAATGCGTGGTGGGTGAAACGATGAACAAACTTACCGAACAGCCGCCGAAACCACAAACTTTCAGTGTTTTCTTGCTTCAAAAACCTTTGTAGTTTGCTTCTTTACCCTGGCTTTTTGCCTTAATTTTGTACACTTTTTTAAAAAGGCACCGTGCAGAACACTCAAACATGAAAGAAGAAAAAGATTTGTACCCGCAATAAACGCCTGACACTACTGGCACCGATTATGGCGCGAGCAGCACGCCTCCACCAAGTGAACAGCCGACTTGCCGCCCTCAGACCGCGGTTTTTGCTGTAGCAGTTTGTCCACGCTGGCCCGCAATTTCTCGCCGTCTATGTTGATGACCTTCCCCCCTGCTGACACCACCATCCCTTCGACCCAACGGATAAAAAACGACTCGGAACTCCGCTAGTCTATCAGGCCCATCACCCGGCTCACCGTGGCGTCCGACGGAATCCCGACCCAGAACAAGGGCACAACAGCACCCCTATTTGGTATCATCCGGCTCACCGTGGCGTCCGACGGAATCCCGTTGCAATAGGGAAGATAACTGCCAAGCCAAGCCAGTTTGTTCTTCCCAAAATCAACAACCTCGCCCCATTTAGAGTAACCGCTTATCACCGCGCTGATTGTCAGGAACAGCACTTCGTTCAAAGGGTACAACTTCTTGCGGTCAACACGGTCATCTGCTATCCCCTCAAATCCCAGCAACAAGTTCAACTGATTCTGTTCGTTTGAATTCACCTGAAATAGAAAAATGCATGTCTCTCAATATGCCCTCTTTTCTCTCGAATTTTAATGCGGTGCACTGCAGTCGGCCCTACAGTTGTCCCTTCCGCCAGGGCTTGATCACCAGCCGCAGACTCTGGTCGTAGGTCAGGTAATTCCACACCCAGTTCATAAAAACGAACACCTTGTTTTTCGCGCCGAGGATGGCGAACAGGTGGACAAAAAGCCAAGTGAACCAAGCAAACATGCCCTGAAAACGCCAAAACGGCAAGTCCACCACCGCCCGGTGCCGACCTATGGTGGCCATGCTGCCCAAGTCGCGATAGCGAAACGATTCGGGGGGCTTGCCCTTCGCCCAGCGGAGCAGGTTGGAAGCCAAGCGGTTGCCCTGCTGGATAGCCACCTGCGCCACCTGTGGGTGGCCGCTGGGCCATTTCTCCTCCGCGCTCATGCTGGCGATGTCGCCTACGGCAAAAATATTTTGGCTGCCCTCCACTTGGCTGAAGGCATTGACTTTCAATCGATTGCCGCGCCCGTAAGATTCGGTGGGCAGCCCTTCGATGAGGTTGCCGGTGATGCCCGCCGCCCAGATCACCTTGTCGGCGCGGATGGTGGAGCCGTCGTCCACCGACACGATTTGACCGTCGTAACCCTTCACCACCTTGTCGAGCCAGAGTTTCACACCCAGTTCGCGAAGGAATTTTTCGGCAGCAGCCGAGGCTTGCGGCGACATTGTGTTCAGCAGGCGCGGATCGCCATGCACAAGGTGGATTTCAATTTCATCGCGGTTGAGGTCAGAATAATCCTTCGGGATGATGTGCTGCTTCATCTCGGCCAGTGCGCCGGCCACCTCCACACCCGTAGGGCCACCACCTACCACCACGATGTCCAAGAACCGCTGCCGCTGCGTGTAATCATCGGCAGTCACGGCCCGTTCGTAATCTTCAAACACTGCATTGCGGAGGTAAAGCGCCTCGCTCACCGACTTCATCGGGATGGCATTTGCCCTCACTTGGTCGTTGCCGTACCAGTTGGTATCAGCCCCGACAGCGATCACGAGATGGTCGTAGCGCAAGGTGCCGATGTCCGTAACAATCTCATTTTGAGCAGGATGCACGGCTTGGACCTTCGTGACGCGCACGAACACGTTTTTGCTTTTCTGAAAAACCTTGCGAAACGGGAACACGATGCTCGACGGCTCCAGCCCCGCCATCGCCACCTGATAAAACAGCGGCTGAAACTGGTGGTAGTTGTTTTTGTCCACCAGCACCACCTGAAAGTTGGTGCGGGCCAAGCGGCGGGCCAGCGTGAGGCCGCCAAAGCCACCGCCGACGATCACGACGCGCTGCTGACCGGTATCTGGGATGTTAAATTGCATTGTTGAATGTGGTCAATGTGGTGAAATGTGGTCAATGTGGGGGCAAATCTCCGAATCCACCGCTCAGGCTCACCGCACGTTGAAGAACCGCATTTTGTATTCCGTGCCGATTTTTCCGACCCGGATGTTGTCCAACTTGCGCTGGATCATGCGTTTTTTGAGCGGTTTCAGTTTTTCGGTAAATAAAATGCCCTCCGTGTGGTCGTACTCGTGCTGCAGCACGCGGGCGTTCAGTCCATCAAAAGTGGCTTCGTGCGGCTCAAATTTTTCATCCACCCAGCGCAGCCGGATGCGCTCCGGACGGTCCACGTCGCCCCTGATTTTAGGGATGCTGAGGCAGCCCTCCTCGTAAGCCCAGGTTTTGCCATCCTCCTCTATTTTTTCGGCATTGATGAATACTCGTTTGAAGCCGTCGGGGTTTTTCACCTCGTCGTCGTTCTCGATTTGGGTAGTATCGACCACAAAAAGCCGGATGCCCAAACCCACCTGCGGAGCGGCTAAGCCCACCCCATCGGCGTTGTACATGGTTTCCCACATATTGGCCAGCAGTTTGGGCAGTTCAGGGTAATCGGGTGCAATAGATTCAGCCACTTTTTTCAGCACGGGCTGGCCGTAGGCGTAGATGGGTAACAACATAATTGCTTGAAATTCAGGCTTGCCAGTAGTTGGCTTCCATGTATTGTTCTAAAATCAGCGCGGCAGCGATTCTGTCCACCAGTGCCTTGTCGCGTCGTTTTTGTTTCTTGATTCCGCTTTGCAGGATGATCTGCTTGGCTTGGTTGGAGGTGTTGCGCTCATCCTGCCGAACAACTTCTTTTTCGGGGAAAAGTTGGCTCAGCCGCTCGGCAAAAGCATCGGCTTGAGGCGCGATCTGAGCGGGATTGCCATCGGGGTGCAGCGGAAGGCCGACCACGAAGCAAGCCACGTCTTCCGAGGCGCAGTATTTTTTCAGGAAATCCAGTACTTCGGCAGTCGGCACCGTCGTCAGCGCGCTGGCGATGATGCGCAGTGGGTCGGTGACGGCTACGCCGGTGCGTTTGAGGCCAAAATCAATGGCAAGGATGCGTGACACACGGCAAAGGTAGTTCAGGAGTGTAGGCAAAAAAAAGCCCGGCACCGACTTTTCGGAACCGGGGTTCTCGCCTATGAAGCATAAGACATCTGAACCGTATGGATTTTGGGAAAATGGGGCCGCCGGGGGGCGATTAAAAACTGGGGGGAGGAGGATTTATCCGCCGAAGTCTCGACGGAGGGGGATTAAAAACGTGTGGTAAAGCCAAAACATGGCCGCACGAACGGAATTAACAGCAGGGTGATGTGCCTTGGGCCGATCTCAGCAAGCAACCGAAGGCAAGGGCTGAAACTTCCGGGAGCGGTTACTTCGGCTCGCCTTGCGCCCGTCGGGACGGACACGGCACAGCCCGTGCCAGCGATGGCACAGGGCTACGATGAAAAAAACAACGTGGAAAATGCTGCGCCCAACAAGCGCAAAGACGGACACGAAGGTGCCAGACGGAGAGATGTAATCTGCTCATGGGAAATGTAATCGGATGAATGTCGGTAACGGATTAAGTGCCGAAGCACATTGACAAAAGTAAAACGGCTCCCCGACATCTGCTGGCTAACAATGCAAGTGTCGGAGAGCCGTCGTTTTTAACATTCGAGGCAAACAGATATATTTTAGGGGTTTAAAAACGGTTTCCTACGATTTTACTTTGAACTTGACCGTTTTCGCCGTTTTATTGCTGACGTGGTCCTCCACTGTAATGGTCAGCGTAACAGGCGTTTCGGCAGCAATGGTTGGAGTGAAACGTTCATCAAAACTGTACTCTGTTTTGTCGTGCACCTTCGGTTTAGCCTTAAAAATTTCGGAACTGTCCGAATCCTTGGTGACCTTGATCTCCATTTCGTGGAGGCCTTCATCGGTCACTTTGCCGTGTATGCGTACCTCGCCGCTGATGGAGATATCCTCAGTGGGGCCTTCGAGCGTCAGCACAGGCGCATTGGTATCGTCTTCGTCGTGGTCATGGTCGTGGTTGCAAGCTGTGACGATGAAGGCTGCCGCAAGAAGGGCCAAAGCCCAGAGAGAGAATTTTTGCATGGTGGTAAAAATGTTTAGGTAGCTGAAAAATGTAGCGAAGTGTTGCCTTTCAGCACGGACAAGCATAGTGGCACGAACATCACAAGCCGATGCAGATGGCCGACAGGCTAACAACATCACTATAAATAGCAATGATTGTATAAAAAGAGTCACAAAAAGGTGAATTATACCCCGGAATGGTATTCCGCCAGGGCCGGAAAATCATTCCGGAGTACCGTTCAGCAGGCAGGCGGCCTGAACACGCCAGCGATGGGCGCATCGGACAAAAACACTTTATACAGCGACAGCGGCAGTGCTACCGCTCCATCGTGTTCGTCAGTGAAAGTAGGGAGAGCGGCCAACGACTCAACAAACAATTGAACATCCTTGCTGGAATGGAAACTCTCAGGGATCTCCGGCTTTGTCGGGTCTTGATTTTCACTAGCAGCGATCTGTTTTTTCAGGTGGCACTTACCGTTGCAGTGCAGTGAAGGCTTAGCCTTGTTTTCGCAACGCTCCATGTAGGCCGTCAGATTCCACTGATAATGCAGCACCCAAGCCGTGCGCACAGAGGCTTGGCCTAAAATGGTGGCGATCAATATGAAAACGATGATGCTGCGCATAATTCTGGCAGTAAAGGTATCGCCTCAGACCAGAGCCAATGGCCAAAGTTTGGCCAGAAAGAGCAAAATATGACAACGGCGTGCTTCGCCTTCATCAGCACAAAAATGGTTTTTTTCGAAGGCAAAAAAGTACGCAGCCCGACAATGCACTCAAAAAACATAACTCCTTGAAAAACAGTATAAAAGCGGCTTTCAAGTTGAATCATAGAATTTTTAGGAAGGCCAAATTATCCTTCACCCTCAATCATTTAGAAGATTTTTTAGGAAAAACTTTGCACGTCGCTTGCCGGTACCGAATGGTCGTTCTACATTTGCGGCCTCTTTGAAAAAAAGAGGTATTTCCGTTCGAAGTTTGAAGTCTCGGTGTTCGCGTTTCAAACTTTCCATTTTCAATTTTTAACTCGTACACAATGAATACGCTGAGCTACCGGACCGAGTCCATCAGTGCTGAAAAAGCAGAGCGCAAGTGGTATGTC
>JAYSUY010001068.1:0-2763 GCA_043718855.1 Saprospiraceae bacterium
CCTCTACTTTTTTCTGAGCCCGCTCTATGCTGTTGGTCACCATTGAGTGCTGGATTACGTCACCTTCCTTGTGGCCCATGCGGTCCATTAGCCCAGCGATGCGGTCGCTCTGGAAGAGGCGCATGAGTTGGTCTTCGAGCGAAATGTAGAACTGGGAGGAGCCGGGGTCGCCTTGGCGACCGGCGCGTCCGCGCAACTGGCGGTCTACCCGGCGGCTCTCGTGCCGCTCGGTGCCGATGATGGCGAGGCCGCCTACTTCTTTCACGCCGAGGCCGAGTTTGATGTCGGTGCCTCGACCAGCCATGTTGGTCGCCAGGGTTACTTTTCCTGGCTGACCTGCCTCTGCCACGATCTCGGCTTCGCGCTGGTGTTGCTTGGCATTCAGCACGTTGTGGTCAATGCCGCGCATTTTCAACATACGCGAAAGCAGTTCAGAAATTTCCACGGAAGTGGTACCCACGAGTGTCGGGCGGCCTGCGTCACGGTTTTTTACGATGTCGTCGATGACGGCATTGTACTTCTCGCGGGCGGTTTTGTAAACCAAATCCTCGTCGTCTTTGCGGGTGATGGGGCGGTTGGTGGGGATCACCACCACGTCAAGTTTGTAGATGTCCCAGAGTTCTTTGGCCTCGGTTTCGGCGGTGCCGGTCATGCCCGCCAGTTTGTGGAACATACGGAAGTAGTTCTGGAGTGTGACGGTGGCGTAGGTCTGGGTGATCTCGCCCACCTTCACGTTTTCCTTGGCTTCGAGGGCTTGGTGGAGGCCGTCGGAGTAGCGGCGACCTTCCATGACGCGGCCAGTTTGCTCGTCCACGATTTTTACCTCGCCTTCGAGTACGATGTACTCGTTGTCTTTTTCAAACAGCGTGTAGGCTTTCAGCAGTTGCTGGATGGCGTGGACGCGGCGGCTTTTTACCCCGTAGTCTTGGGAGAGTTTTTCCTTGGCTTCTACTTTTTCGTCGTGTGTCAGTTCCGTGTTGCGGTCAATCTCGATGAGGCTGATGGCGATATCGGGCATGATAAAAAAATCAGGCTCGTTGTTGAAGTGCGAGAGGTAATCCACACCCAGTTCGGTCAACTCCACGTTGCGGTTTTTCTCGTCAATGCTGAACAGGATTTGACTGTCCACTTCGGGCATCCGCTTGCTATTCTCCTGAAAATAAACGTTTTCTGTTTTTTGGAGCAGCACTTTCATGCCTCCCTCGCTGAGGAATTTGACCAGCGGGCGGTTCTTAGGAAGTGCGCGGTAGGAGCGCAGCAGGGCCAAGCCGCCTCCGCCATCTTCAGTACTGGTGTTTCCTTCGGCGATGAGTTTTTTGGCTTCTGCCAAAAACTGCGAGGCGAGTTTGCTCTGCTCGTCCATGAGCCGCTTGACGGTGGGGTTGAGCTCGACGTACTCTTGGTCGTCGGCTCCGCGTGTGACAGGGCCGGAGATGATGAGCGGCGTACGCGCGTCGTCGATCAGCACGGAGTCCACTTCGTCCACGATGGCGTAGTGGTGTTTGCGCTGTACAAGTTCGTCGGTGCTGACCACCATGTTGTCGCGCAGGTAGTCGAAGCCAAACTCTGAGTTGGTGCCGAAAATGATGTCGGCGCGGTAGGCTTCGATGCGCTCACGGCTGTGTGGGCGGTACTTGTCGATGCAGTCCACACGGAGCATCAGGAATTCATAGACGGGGCCTACCCACTCGGAGTCGCGGCGGGCGAGGTAGTCGTTCACGGTCACGATGTGCACGCCTTCGCCGGCCAAGCCATTGAGATAAGCGGGCAGCGTACCGACGAGGGTTTTACCTTCACCTGTGGCCATCTCGGCGATTTTTCCGTCGTGCAGCACCATGCCGCCGATGAGCTGCACGTCGTAGTGTATCATGTTCCAGATGACCTCGCCGCCGGCTGCTTGCCAGCTGTTTTTCCAGATGGCGCGGTCGCCTTCGATACGGACGTAGGTTTTGCCCGGTTTGGCAGCCAGTGCGCGGTCGTGATCGGTGGCGGTCATTTCCAAGGTCTCGTTTTGCGCAAAACGGCGGCTGGCTTCCTTCATCACGGCAAAGGCTTCTGGCAGGATGGATTGCAGCACGTCTTCGAGTGCTTTATCTCGATTTTTGCGCAACTCGTCCACCTCCTTGAAGAGGTTTTCTTTGTCGTTAAAATCCTCTATTTCAATGGCTTGCTGGTTGACCTTTTGAATTTCCGCGTCGATATCGCTCAGGTATTCTTGAATGCGGGCGCGGAAATCGAGGGTCTTGGAGCGGAGCTCGTCATTGGAGATAGACTGGTACGCCTCAAAATTATTGTTGATTTCTACCACCAGTGCTTGGTAGCCTTTGAGGTCGCGGTCTTGTTTGGTGCCGAGTAGTTTTTTTAAAAATCCGAACATTTATGGAATGTGCTGAGTGGTGGTCAAAGAGAATAATGTGATCAATGTGGCTAAAGAAGTCAATATAAAGCAAGCGCTCATTTCGCGCAACGGCGGGCAAAGATAATGGGTTGCCTTGCGGGAAAAGTGGGGGGCCGCACATTTCATTCCATGCGGAAATGGAGCCGGGTTTTTGACAAAATGGCAGGATGCGGGCTGGATAGGCAGACTATTTGGCGGAATATGCTATGCAAGACTGCTGCTTGTGGATTAGGTGCGCCTTTAAGTGTGTGTGCACCTGGGTTGTTTTCGATTTTAGGATAATGCTGTATCTCCCTTCTTTGCAGGATATTTGTACCTCAATCTTGTAACCACCCGCTCACTCAACACGACATTCAACATGAAAT
>JAYSUY010001069.1:0-2762 GCA_043718855.1 Saprospiraceae bacterium
CTTCGCTGCGACATGACAGGTTCACTTTTTTCAAAGTGACAAAGTAGAATTACTTGCTCACCACTATTTTCCGTTGGCCCCATACCCGTCCATCCGTTCGCACATAGGCAATGTACACCCCTGCTGGGAAATCCTGCAAGTCCACCTGCGCTTCGTACCGCTGGCCACCCCGGAACTGTTGCTTCCAGTGTTGGCGACCTGCAAGGTCAACTATCAGAATTTCAGCGATTTGTCTCGAAGACAAGTAATCAACGGTGCAGCGCAGGTGATCGGTAGCCAGTGTGGGGGCTATCGAGAAAAGTGGGGCGATGCCATCGGGCGTGAAGGTGGACACGCCGCCGCTTTTCAGCGAATCGAGCGGAAAACTCATCATGCTGCGGGCAAAAGTGGCTGCAGCCAGCGTCTTCTGCGCGGGATTGATGATGATGTCGTACACGGGTATGATGGGCATACCTGTACCCAAGCGTTCCCAATGTTTGCCGCCGTTGAGCGTAGCGTACACGCCACCATCGGTGGCGACGAACAGCACTGAATCTTGATTGCCGGGCATCACTACGATGTCGTTTACGGCGAAATTGGGTAGGTCACCGGAGATGTTGATCCAAGTGTCGCCCCGGTTGTCGGAGCGATGAACGCGACCAGCGAAGTCGTTTTGCTTGTAGCCTGTTTGGGTCACGAACACGCGGTTGGGTACGCTGGGCGAGGCTTTCACCGAAGATACATAGCGATCGGGCAGCCCAGCCGAGATGTTGATCCACTCCAATTCCACTGGGTTGACGCGCCACACATTGGCATCGGTGGTGCCTACATAAACCAAATTGACGGTGAGCGGGCTTTCATCAAGCGTAGAAATTTCATGGTTGCGAGTGCCCTGTGCGGTGCCATCGGTGAGGTCGTCGCTGACGGGAATCCAGCTCGCCGGGTGGCTCCCGCTGCGGTACAGGTACTGGGTGCCGGTGTACATCACGTTGGGGTCGTGCGGGCTGATGATGTACTGCATGTCCCAGTGCTTGCGGTCGCTTTGCCCAATGCCCTGCGTAGCGTCTTCAAAATTGTCGCCACCGTCGATGGTACCCGAAATGCCGCCATTTTGGTATTCGTAGTAAAAAATTTTGGGGTCGGTGGGGTGGAATGCCGCTTGGAAGCCGTCGCCGCCGAACACATGCTGCCAGTCGAAGAACATGGCCTTGTTGCCCCGGTTGGTACCGTTGTCCTGGGCGCCACCGTAGTAAGCGTCCGGCTGGTGGGGATTGAAGGCCGTGCGGTAGAATTGTGTTGTGGGGTTGTTCTCGATTTTTTCCCAAGTCGTGGCATCGTCGGTGCTGCGGTAGAGGCCGCCGTCGGTAGCGAGCAGGAAGGACGTGGCGCTGAGGAAGGTCATGTCGTGGTGATCCACGTGGGTGTCAGTGTCCCAACCAGCGGCAGCCGTCCAGTTTTTGCCACCATCGGTGGAGCGGTAGGTGTTCACACCCAATGCCCAGATGTCGTTGGGATTGAAGGGGTTGATGAAAACTTGACCAAAATACCAAGCAAAATTGCTCTGAAAATCGGGGTCAAAACCGTTGCCTGGTGGAATCGCAGCCCACGTTTGTCCACCGTTGAAAGTCTCGTACAGCCCATGGAACGTCAAAGTGCTGTCGGCGTAGGTGGCGATGAGGTGGCTGGCGTTTTGGGCATCAATGGTCAGCCCGGTGCGGCTTTTCCGGTCTTGTGGCAAGCCGCCGCTGAGTTTGGCCCAAGTGGTACCGCCATCGGTGGTTTTCCAGATGCGGGCGTTTTGGCCGCTCACGATGCTGGTGTAGTAGTTGCGCACGCGATCCCAAGCCGCAGCGTACAAGGTGTTCGGATCGGAGGGTGATACCTCAATGTCGATCACGCCCGCTTGGTCGGCGATGAACAGCACCTGCTTCCACGTGGTGCCTCCGTCGGTGGTTTTGTAGAGGCCCCGGTCGTTGTTTTTTTCAAAAGGAATACCCATCGTGGCCGCCCAGATGACCTGCGAGTTGGTGGGGTGGACGATGATTTTCGAGATGATACGCTGTTTTTCCAGCCCAATGTACTTCCAAGTGAGGCCTGCATCGGTGCTTTTCCACAGCCCGTTGCCAATGAAGGGGTAGCCGCTGATGTTGAGATCGCCAGTACCGACGTACACTGTGTTGGGGTTTTGCGGGTCCAGTTCGATGTCGCCGATGGAGAGCATCGCTTGGTTGTCGAAGATGGGTTTCCAGTTTTGGCCGCCATCGGTGGTTTTCCACACACCGCCTTCGGAATAGCCGATGTAGATAATGTTGGGGTTGGTGGGATGCGTTTTGATGGTGTTCACCCGTGCGCCCACGTTGCCGGGGCCTTGCAGCGTCCAGGGGGCAGAAAAGCCAGCGAAGCCTCCGCGCGGGCGGGCCAGTGCGCCCTCCGCTTGCGCTTCGGCCAATGCAGCGGCGTACACTTCCACATCGGGGACAAAGTCGGGAAAATCACGAGCAGCGAAGAAATCTTCCTGCGGCCACAGGCCGCCAGTAGGCTTTTCGGTTTCCTGCGGCTGCGCACCGGCGGGCTGTGCTGTTGGCGGCTGTGCGCTTCTGAACAGGAAATAAACGAAGGCCAGCACGACAGCGACCATGACGACGATGCTTGTGGCAGAAAAAGAGGATCGAGACTGACGTTGGAACATAGCAGACACGGATTGTTGATCGGTCCAGAAGGAGATGATTGCAGGGGCAAAGTTTGGGAAAAATCAGGACTTGTAGGCGACGGTGGCGACGGGA
>JAYSUY010001070.1:0-7674 GCA_043718855.1 Saprospiraceae bacterium
ACATCAGACTTTTGCGCGAATGCCGCGAGCGAAATCGCTACGCAGAAAATGGTGATGAGTAGTTGTTTCATGCTTGTCAAAATTTGTGTCAGGTGGAAAGTACGGCGATTGGGGGCCGAAAAGTACGGCGAGAACGGCAGATGTTACAAGCGGCTGAAATTCATCGGGCGACTCGCAGTCATCGGGTGAATTTCAGCCGCTTGGGATTACCTTTGGCGGCTTTTTCAACGGCACACTTCACAGCCGCTCATTTTTGACTAACCCTTGGATTCATCCCAATGGTGTTTAGTTAAGCGGCAGAGCCGCCGGATATTTGTAGAAATTCGTTCAAAGTCAAGATTTGGAGGTGCATTCCGGTGCGCTGCACCTCCAAAACAAGGACATCCGACCACTTCTACAAATATTAGGCGGCTCTGCCGCTTACTAAAATCCAATCCGGGGGTTAGTCAAAAAGTGCGCGGCTGCAAAACAGCACACCACTACCGTGAATTTTTTAACACTCGAAAACGTCACCAAGAGCTACGGCGAGAAGCTGCTGTTCCAAAACATTAGCCTCCACATCGACAAGGGGCAAAAAATTGGTCTCATCGCCAAAAATGGCACTGGCAAAACCACACTCATGCGGGTCATCGCTGGCCGGGAAGGCAGCGAGGGCGAGCAGGCTAAAATCGTGATTCGCAAGGGCATACGCATCGGTTGGCTCGATCAGGAACCTAATTTTCACCCCGACCTTGATGTGTTGAGCGCAGTGCTTGATCCCGCCAACCCGCTCGTGCGCGTGGTGAAGCAGTACGAAAAAGCGCTGGCACACCCAGAGAACCCCGACGCGCTCACCGATGCCATCGCGGAGATGGACCAGCAAAATGCCTGGACATTCGAGGCGAAGGTGAAGGAGACGCTGTTCCGCTTCCGCATGGAAGACTTCGAGCAGCGTGTGGGCACCCTCAGCGGCGGCCAACAGAAACGCCTCGCGCTGGTCAAAATCCTGCTCGACGAACCTGATTTTCTAATCTTCGATGAGCCGACCAACCACTTGGACGTGGAGATGATCGAGTGGATCGAGGAGTACCTGCAACAGCCGGGCATCACGCTGTTCATGGTGACGCACGATCGCTATTTCCTTGAAAACGTGTGCGATAGCATCATCGAATTAGAAGGCGGCCAACTGCGCCGCTACTCCGGCTCGTACTCGGATTATTTGGAAAAAAAGGCGCTCCGCGAGGAGTCGGAAGCCACTACCTATGAGCGCCAAAACAAACTCCTCAAAAACGAACTGGACTGGGTGCGCCGCTCGCCTCAGGCCCGCACCACGAAAGCGAAGGCGCGTGTGGACGCTTATTTTGACCGAAAAGAGAGCAACGACTCGCTGAAAAAGAAGACCGACGAGATGACGCTCTCCATCAAGGAAACTTGGATGGGTGGCAAAATCGTGGAGTGCCACAACATCAGCAAGGCGTTTGGGAGCAAGAATCTGATTGAGCATTTCAGCTACAAATTCAAGCGCAAGGAGCGCGTGGGCATAGTCGGGCAGAACGGCTCTGGCAAGTCTACTTTCCTCCAACTCATCACCCAAGTGCTGCAGCCTGACACGGGCAAGGTGGTGGTGGGCGACACAATCACCTTCGGCCACTACCGGCAGGAGGGTATTCAACTCACTGAAGATAAGCGGGTTATTGATGCTGTGCGCGACATCGCCGACTACATCCCGCTCGACAAGGGCAAAGAACTTTCGGCGGCGCAACTGCTGGAGCACTTCCTGTTTAGCCGCGCTCAGCAGCAGGTGTACGTCTCGCAACTCAGCGGCGGCGAGCGGCGGCGGCTCTACTTGCTCACCATCCTGATGCGCAACCCCAACTTCCTCATTCTCGATGAGCCGACCAACGACTTGGACGTGCTGACTTTGCAGGTGCTGGAAGATTTTTTGGAGGACTTCCCCGGCTGCTTGGTCGTCGTGACGCACGACCGCTATTTCATGGACCGCTTGGTGGACCACTTGTTCGTGTTTGAGGGCGACGGGAAAATCAAAGATTTCAACGGCACCTACGCCGAGTACCGGGCCATCAAGCGCAGCGAGGCAGCGACGGCTAAAAATGTCACATCAAGCGCGTCTCAGCCCTCCTCGCTCCTCGCCCCTCAGCCCTCCACCCTGACGAACACGGAGCGCAACGAGATGAAAAAATTGGAGAAGGAAATGGCCGCAGCGGAAAGCCGAAAAAAAGAAATTCTGGAAAAATTCAACGGCGGCGATCTGTCGCCGGAGGCGGTGGGTAAACTCTCTACCGAACTGGGTACTTTACAGGAGTCGCTGGAAATGAAGGAGATGCGTTGGTTGGAGTTGGCGGAGCGAGCCTAAAAAATTTACAAAATTTGTGAAATTTAAAGAAATCCATACCTTCGTAGCAAAGTTGTTCTTTATGGTCATTGGTTTCAACAACGATTACCTTGAGTTGCTGAATTCTAGGGAGGATTTACCGGGGAAACCCAGATTCAACGATTCGGTGATTGCAAAATTCAGAAAGACGATCCTGTTGTTACAACAGATCGAGAATGTATCCAAGATTGTACAGTTTAGAGGACTAAATTTTGAGCGATTAAAAGGTGACATGAAAGACTATTGCTCCGTAAGAATTGACAAAAAATACAGGCTCATTCTGAGCGTACATGGCGAGGAATTCCTAAAGGCTGAAAACCTGATTGTAGAAGACCTCACTAATCACTACCAGTAACTTTTAAAGGAGCGGAAGTCCGGGTTCTTCCGCCCCTTCATTTTAGCAAAATACACTGTTATGTCTGCATATCAAGTAGTTGGAAAATCAGGTACTCCAATTAAGCCCCTCGCGACACTTCACCCAGGTGAAGTGCTACTCATGGAGATCGAAGCAAGGGGGCTAAAGAAATTTGAACTTGCTGCGCAATTGAACATCCTGCCCAGCCAACTGAGCGAACTGCTGCACGGCAAGCGCCACGTCAGCGCTCAAATGGCAATCAGGTTAGAAGCCCTGCTTGGCATAGACGCAGCGTTCTGGATGCGTGTGCAGACAGCCTATGATATCGCTGTTGAGCGAGGGAGGTTGGCAGCAGCAGCCTGACATAGGCCGAGCCATCTAACTGGAGACTTGGCAGCTTGCAAGAGTCGCTGGAAATGAAGGAGATGCGGTGGATAGCACTGGCGGAGCGGGCCTAAACCTGTCTACCGCTCCAAAAAATCCCTCGGATGGATTCCCGCGTCCTTCGCCGGGTAGGCACCCGGAAAATCAATCAACTGCGCGATGAAGGCTACCGCCTCCAAGCGGCTGCGGAACGCGCCAGCGCGGAGTTTGTAGTAGGGTTTTTCATGCACCCAGTCGGCTGGCACCTCCGGGTAAGCGAGGCGAAAACGGTTGCGGGCTTCATCGGCCTGCTCTCGGTCGGTGGTGGAAAGTATTTGAGCACGCCAGCCTTCCACGCGGGGCGTTGCGCGGTTGTTGTTCACCCAGTTGCGGCAAAGTTGCGCAATGGCTGGGGCCTCGTTGATCTGGATTTCCTGCGCTTGCAATGGAGCAAGGCCCAACAGGCTTGACAATAAAAAAACGACTAAGTACCTCATTATCTTAAAGTTATTTTGCTAATTTTATCAAATCTACCGAGGCCGAAGTCCCCAGCCGCTCTGCGCCGGCTTCCAACAGGGCCTTGGCGGCGGCCAGTGTTTTTATTCCCCCTGATGCCTTGATTTTGATGGAAGGCTGAGCAAGGCTGCGCAGTTGGCGCACCATCTCCGGGGTGGCTGGATGGCCGTGAAACCCGGTACCCGTCTTGAGCCAAGTCACCCGCGATTCTTGCGCCAGTTCGCACAAACGGCGGATTTCAGCCTCCGTTAGCAACCCACATTCGAGGATGAGTTTCAGTTTTCGGCCCCGCATGTGCGTCGCACGCGCCACGCTATCGATGTCGTGCTCAACATGGTTCCAGTTGCCACTTTTCACCGCTGCGATATTGATGACCGCATCCACATCATCAGCACCATCATCAATGGCACGTTTGATTTCCTCGCTTTTGGCTGCGATGGCGGTGTAGCCCATCGGGAAGGCAACTACCGTGATGACTCGAATCTTGCTGTCGTCGCCCAGCAGTCGGCGGGCATCGCGAACAAACAAGGGTGGTATACACACACCAGTAAAGCCATACTGCTGGGCTTCTTGGCATACTTGGCGCACATCGGCCAATGTGGTGTCGGGACGTAGCACGGTGTGCTCAATTGCTTTGGCTAACTCTATCATGTTGAAAAAATGCGCATCGGCAAATGTACGGAGTGCAAATTTCGAGCCTTCTGGTGAGGTTTAGGCTGGATAGGTCTTCAAAAAAATGGAGGCCCCTCAAATAATTAAGACCCTGAGCAGTATATCAGGCTGCTGGTGCCGGAGTTTTTGGGGTTAATAAAGCGCGTAGGCGGCCCCCAAATTTACCATTTTGTGTTCTGACAGCATTTTAAGGGGTGCGTTGGAAAAATTTTTTAAAAAATTTTTTTCCATTTATGTGCTGATTATCAGCGACTTACTTTTTCAGAAAACTATCTTTAGGAAGGTACCGGGTAAAATTAGGTTCTATGTTTTGCACAGTACCTTCCCTTACCCATACATTTGTGCCGTACAGCAGCGCATACTTCCCGCCGCTTACACACCTTCACATGAAAGCATCTTCTTTCAAACCTGCTTTACTCATCCTTTTGGCCTTCAATGTCGCTGCCTGCCGCACAGGCGTTGCCCCCAACATCGGCCTCGACGTTTCGGTACTGCCCAAAGTGATCAGCATCAGTTCAAAATTGACCGCCCCGCCCGAGTACAGCGCAGCCACCGATACGGTGATCGTGACACTGCCGAGCATGGTGGAATAGAGTTTAATGTTCGAAGTTCAGAGTTTGAAGTTTGAACCGCCCTACAGGGCCAATGTGCCAAATCAGCGAATCATCATCAAGTCGAATCAACATCACACGAGCAATCATGGATTTGGAAAATGCAAAAGCACAAATGCGCAAGGGCGTGTTGGAAATGTGCATCCTGGCCATCATCGAGGAAGATGAAGTGTATCCGAGCGACATCATCGCCCGGCTCAAGGCCAACGACCTCATCGTGGTAGAGGGCACCCTCTACCCCCTGCTGACTCGCCTCAAAAACGACGGCTTACTGGATTACAGCTGGCGCGAAAGCAATGCCGGGCCGCCGCGCAAGTATTTCAAAGTCACCGAAATCGGTCGGCAGTTCCTTGAGGGGCTGACCACCAGCTGGCAGCAGTTGGTACAGTCAGTGGCACAAACCCTCGTCAAGGCGTGAGCAAGGGGCAAACGGCCATTAGCCATTTAGCCATTAGCCAACAGCCAACAGCAAAAAGCCAACAGCCAACACCCCCCTTCAACCTTCAAAGCATTTTACAACTAACTGACAATGAATAAGATTCTGAATATCAACCTCGGCGGATATGCCCTGACCATTGACGACGACGCTTACGAATATTTGCAAACTTACTTGGAGAGCATCCGGCGGCGGTTCAGCGAGAGCGAGGGTCGCGACGAGATTGTGACCGACATCGAGGGCCGCATCGGCGAACTCATCCACCAAGATATGGGCAATCGTACCATCGCGATGATGCCCGATGTAGAGGCCGCGATTGCCATAATGGGCAAGCCTGAAGATTTCGGCGGCGAGCCTGAAACCAGCACGCACCAGCAACGCAGCAGCAGCGGTGGCGGAAGCAACCGAAAAACGGCACCTTCGTCCATCCGCACAGGCAAGCGCCTTTTCCGCGACGAAGAAGATTCGGTAGTCGGCGGTGTCTGCTCTGGCGCGGCGGCTTATTTTGGTATACAAGACCCAGTCTGGATGCGCCTGATCTTCGTGTTTTTGGCTTTTGCCTCCTTCGGATTCTGGGTGCCAGGCTACATCCTGTTATGGATACTGATACCGCCAGCCAAATCTGCTGCCGACCGGCTGGCCATGCGGGGCGAACCCGTCAATGTGGACAACATCGCCCGCGAAATCGAAGATGGCTTCGAGCGGCTGAGCAACAAGATGAACCACACGTCCACCAAATCAGGCGCACAAAATGCCATGAGCGCCGGCGTATCTGCCATTGGACAGGTATTCGCATTTGTCGTGCGCATTTTTGTCAAGTTTTGGGTAGTCATCGCGCTACTCATCGGCATCGCGCTGTTCATTAGCCTCATCAGTGGCTGGATAGCAGGTATCTGGGTACTGCTCACCGCTGGGCCATACATCGATTATTTTAGCCCTTTTTCCAGCGCGGGCAACTGGGTGGGCTTCGCCAACGCATTTTTCCTCCTGAGCATCCCGATTGTGGGCCTTTGCCTCACTTTCACCCGGGTGTTGCTCAAAGTGCGCTCGCCCAGATGGTTAAGTACAGGGTTGGCGGTGTTTTGGTCCATCAACCTGATTTCGGCTTTCTTTCTTGGCAGCATGGCCACCAAAGAATTTCGCCGGAGCGGTACCCTGACCAGAAATGTAGACCTCAGCAGCATCCCTTCTGATACGCTCCGAGTAGAAGCGATCAGTCTGATTGATCCCAACATAGACAGGGACTGGTGGTTTGATAGCGACGGTGCCAGCATCAGCGACGATGGCCTCAAACTAAACGGTTTTGTAGAAATCCGGGTGCGGCGCAGTACATCGGGCCGCTTTGAGTGTGTTCAGAACGTCACCGCACGCGGCACCTCGCGGGAACAGGCTGTCGAGAATGCTACCCAGATTTCCTACGGCATCACTGCCGAAGGCAATCGGCTGCGCATCCCGACTGGCTACTCCATCCCACAAGGCCAGCACTGGCGCGGGCAGCATGTGAAGATCACCATCGGTGTACCCGAAGGCAAGTTCATCACCTTCGACGACGAAATTTACCACCACGCCGCTGCCGATATGTCGGAGTACTCCGACGACATCGACGGAAACTACATCTCGCACAATCCCAACCAAATGTTCCGCATGACCAGCGATGGTTTGGTGTGTTCCGACTGCCCCCAATTTGGTGACCGGGAGTACAAAAGTGAAAGAAACTACGAAAACTTCATCTTGGAGGGCGATTTCAAAACAGAAATCCGCGAAGGCAAGAAGTTTAAAATCAACATCGAAGGCCCTTCAGGTGCCATCCAGACCATCCGAACGGGCGATAAAATTACTTTCACGACCAATGGGAAGCCTACTGGCGGTGCCGTGCGGGTATTCATCGAAACACCTACGTTCACCTCGCTCCATGCCGACAACACGGGCGATGTCACCATCCGGGGATTCCGCGAAGGTCGGTCGAGCATCTCGGTGCGCGGCACTTCGCTGGTGAAAGCCTACCTTGATTCTGACGACTTGGCACTGACCCTGAACGGCAAGTGCAACGTGGAACTGAACGGGCGCGGCAACCACTTGGAGGCCAACCTGAACAACGGCGCTATGCTCGAAGCCTCCAGTTGGCACACCGACCGTGCCGACATTTCAGCCTCCGATGGCTCGAAAGCCCGCATCTACGCCCGCAATGAAGCAGAAGTGCGCACCGACAACAGCAGCGAGGTGAAGGTGGACGGGAATGCGGAGGTGAGGGGGAATTAAGGGGAAGAGGCGAAAGGCAAGGGGCAAAGGGCAAATAGGACAAAAGCAATAAGTTGCTTCGTTCTGCTTGCTTTTTGCCCCTTGCTTTTTG
>JAYSUY010000108.1:0-6347 GCA_043718855.1 Saprospiraceae bacterium
TTTCGAGCGCGACCAGCAGGGGCTGAGTTGGAAATCGTGGAACGGGGCGGATGGGCGGAATGGGCGGTGAGGGATTAAATTCCCAAAATGGCCGCCGTAAATTTTCTGAAAAACTCCGCACTCTCGATGGCTTCCAAGACATCGGCTTCGGTGGGGTCGCCACTGGGTTCAGGGTAGCGGATGTGGACGGAGTAGTTCTTGACTACCAGTGCTTTATTGTAAGTGTCGGCATCAATCGAAGGCTCTGAGCCGGAAAGCAAATCCAGCAATTCTTCCAAGTCGTGCGTCTTTTTGACGGGGAGGCCGTGATGCACCAGCAGTGATTTCAGATACTTTTCGGCTGCCTGCTGGCAATGGTAGCAGATGAGGTCGGGGTAGTCTGACCAGTCGGGCAGGGACTTTCGCGCCATGTTCAAGTCGCGGTCGCCCTTGAGGAACCAAGAGAGGGGATCGTTAGGATTCATAGAGCGTTTTTCCGGTCAAAAGGACTTCATGAACAAACGAGTAAGGGTCGTTTTTGAATTTTTCGACCTCTTCGGGGGTAAAAACCAAAATGTCCATCGGAAAAAACCAGCGCTGCCCCTCTGCGCGGAGGGCTTTCTGAAACTCAATGGGCCGCTTAAAAGAGGGGAGGTCAGATTTTTTGACAATCGCCAAATCCAAATCGCTGCCGTCGTGCGCTGTGCCATGCGCGTAAGAGCCGAACAGGATGATTTTGTCCGGTCGGCATTCTCTGACCAATATTTGTACGATTTGCTGAATCTGCGCTGGCGTAACCATCTGAAAAAATACTTTGTGCAAAAGTAGGATGAGTGCGACGCTTATCCTACCCCCGCCGCACAAAATACCACACCAGCACTGCCGCCAGTATCAGCAGCAGCAAGGCTATGGCCACTGTGCTCAATTGCAAAAAACGGATGCTCCGCTTCCGGGGGCGGCGCGTTTTTTCCAACTTCTTCTCCAACTTCAACCACACCTGCTCGGAGGGCCGCTCGTGGAGTTTGGACTCGTTTTCCTTGAAAAAATCAAACAGATCGGGCATGGTAATGATGAACTATGAACGAGGAACTATGAACGAGGAACTATGAGGTAGGAGGTGTGGAGCCATGCCACCTTGTTCATAGTTCATCGTTCAAAGTTCATCGTTCTAATCAGGTTGCGCAGTTTTTCCTTGGCCAGTATCAGTTGGCTTTTGCTGGTGTTGATGCTCACACCGAGCATGTCGGCGATCTCGTGGTGCTTGAAGCCCTCCAAAACGTAGAGGTTGAACACCGTGCGGTAGCCTGGGGGGAGTTGTTCGAGCAGTTCGATGATTTCGCGGGCTGAGATGTCGGCTTCGATGCTGAACGTGTCGGGTAGGTCGCGGCTCAGGGCCGAATCGTCGCCGGGGAAGATGAGGATTTGGTTTTTGCGGAGCATCATCAGCGCCTCGTTGGCCACGATGCGGCGCATCCAGCCCTCGAAACTGCCTTGCCCGCTGAAACTCTCCACCTGCGAAAAAATCTTGAACATCCCGCTCACCAATGCTTCCTCCGCGTCCTCGCGGGCTTGCAGGTAGCGGCGGCACACGCTGAAGAGCAGCGGCGAGTAGCGGTCATACAGCCACTTCTGCGCGATGTGGTCTTGGTCGCGGAGGCGGGCGAGGAAGGAGTCGTCAAGCGTCATAGGGCATTATTTGGCTGGTGCCTCGCCGATTTTGCAAGCACCATTGTAGCGCGCACCTTCATCCACCACCATCGTTTTTGCGCTGATGTTGCCTTCGATGCTGGCCGTGTCCATCAGGTGGAGGGCTTCTTTTACATGGATATCGCCCTTTATTTTGCCCTTGATGGCCGCGTTGCGGGCCGAAATATTGCCCTGCACATAACCAGTGTCGCCTATCACGAAACGCTTGTCCACCTGCACTTCGCCATGGATGGCCCCGTCGAGGCGCACGTTTTCGTTGCACACAAATTTGCCTTCGATCACCGTCCCTTTGGCGATCACGGTGGTCATGGTGCCTTCCTTGTCGTTGGCTTCGCTGAGGGTTGCCACCGGGCTACCGGGCTTTTTGTCTTTTGAATTGCTGCCGAACATAGTCGAGTTTTGATGGATAAAGTGTTTTCTCCGCCGCTTCGTGCGACGCGCCCTATGGACAAAGAATCGTGCCACATTGCCGCTGCGTTCAGTCAGCCACCTGCGCAAAAGTCATACTTTTGCCCAAACCCAAACGCACTCAAACAACTTTTTTTGCTGAAAATTAAAATACTATGCCTGTCACGATTTTAGCCATTGAATCTTCCTGCGATGACACCTCGGCGGCCGTGGTACGCGATGGCGTAGTCCTCTCCAACTGCATCGCTACCCAGGAAATCCACCAGCAGTACGGCGGTGTGGTGCCGGAAGTGGCCTCGCGGGCGCACCAAGCCAACATCATCCCGGTGGTGGACCAAGCGCTGCGGAAAGCGGGGGTGGAGCGGGGCGACATCACTGCCGTAGGCTTCACGCGGGGGCCGGGGCTGATGGGTTCGCTGCTCGTCGGCACCTCGTTTGCCAAAGCCTTCGCCCTCAGCCGGGGCCTGCCGATGGTGGAGGTGAACCACATGACGGCGCATGTGCTGGCGCATTTTGCCGAAGACCCCAAGCCCAATTTCCCCTTCCTCTGCCTCACGGTGAGCGGCGGCCACACCCAGATCGTGCTGGTGCGCGATTTTTTGGACCTGGAAATACTGGGCGAAACGCTCGACGATGCAGCGGGGGAGGCTTTCGACAAGACCGGGAAAATGCTCGGCCTCGGCTACCCCGCTGGCCCCGTCATCGACCGCTTGGCCCGCGAGGGCCGCGCCGACCGCTTTGCGTTCCCGGAGCCTGCTGTGCCGGGGCTGAGTTTCAGTTTCAGCGGCTTCAAAACCTCGGTGCTGTATTTTTTGAAACGAGAAGTGGCCGCCAATCCCGACTTCGTAGCCCAAAACCTGAACGACATCTGCGCCTCGGTGCAGCAGTCCATTGTCACGATTTTGATGAAAAAACTGCGCAAAGCCGCCCGCCAGACGGGCATCCATGAAATCGCCATCGCCGGGGGCGTGAGTGCCAACTCTGGGTTGCGCCAGGCCCTCAGCGAGTGGGGTGAGCGCGAAGGCTGGACGACTTACATCCCTGCTTTCCAGTACTGTACCGACAACGCGGGCATGATCGGCGTGACGGCTTACTACAAGTACCTGCGGGGAGAGTTTTGCGGTCAGGAAGTAGCACCGTTTGCGCGAGGAGAGTAGGGTAGGGGGCATGCCCACCGAGGCAACCGTGAGACGCGGATGAAACGGATTGACGGATTTGCTCAGGGGTTGACTTTGCGAATCAGCCCAAAATACCGCCGCTGCGACTGGTAAAACACCCGGTATCCAGATGCGTACAGCCGTTCCAACGACCGCTGGATCATGCGGATGTTGACCAGCGGCGCGATGTTCTGGTCGTAGTGATACTCCAAATACAACACCCGCACGTCGGCACCGCTCGCCACGATGTCGTCCACCACCCGGAACTCCGCGCCCTCGATGTCCAACTTCAAATAATCCACCCGCTCGTGGCCCAAGTCGCGCATGAGGGTGGCCAAGCGGCGGGCTGGCACCTCAATGGACTTGGTGGCGGCCAAGATGTTGGTGATGGAGTGCGATACATACTCTGGGTTTTCTGGAACAAAAAACTGCACGGGTTCATCCTTGTCCCACATCGCCAACTCCTTGTAAATCAGCCGATCCATCACCTCTGGTGTGGCTTGGTAGGGTGGGCCAGCCTCCGCGTACATCACCTCGCCACGCGCCGTTTTTTCTTTCAATTGCCGAAAGTGCTCCGCAGCGCGGGGCGTAGGATCGAAGATGAAAACCTGGCAGCCGAAGGCCCGCGCCGTGTCCACATCCGAGTGGACATCCAGCCCTGCGCCCACCGAATAGACGACCGAGTCTGGGCCAATCGACCCTTCGGGTACGGCCACGAAGCCATAGTCGCTGCCAATTTTTTGGTACGGCATCTGCACTTGGTGTTCGGGCCTTACCGTCACGGGGAACAGCCGCTTGAAGAGGCGGAGTTGGTAGTTGTAGATTTTTTCTTTCAGAAATGACATGGCGAGAAGCGACCCCTCCCCCGGCCCCTCCCCCAATGGGAGGGGTGACAAGACTTGCACTGCCACATACACTGGGTTTCGGTGTATGCCTTGATGTATGTCGCGCCTCCCCTTCCGCCGAGGCGGAGAGGGGTCGGGGGAGAGATTGTCCGGCAAAGGTAAATCGCCCCCACTTGCATCCCCAAAATCTTCCCAACTTTGCCGCTGCAAACTGCGACCCGCCATGCTGCTCAAAAACATCCGCATCGTTACCGGAAAAACCACTCCCGATACCACCCAGCCCCAAGACATTCGCCTCCGAGATGGCCGCATCGAAGCCATCGGCCAACTCAGCCCTGAAGCAGGCGAGACGGTGCATGAGTGGCCCAATGCCCACGTTTCGCCGGGCTGGATGGATGTGGGCGCACACGTTTGCGACCCCGGCCACGAGCATCGGGAAGATTTGCACACCGCTGCCGCTGCGGCGGCGGCTGGCGGATTTACGGCCGTCGCATGTTTCCCCAACACCCACCCGGCATTGCACTCCAAAAGTGAGGTGCTGTACATTTTGAATAAAACTGCGTCGTTGCCCGTCCGGTTTTATCCCATCGGCGCGGTGTCGCAGGACTGTGAGGGCAAGGATTTGGCCGAACTGTACGATATGCACACGGCGGGCGCGGTGGCTTTTTCTGATGGCTGCCGACCTGTGCAGGATGCCGGATTGTTGCTCCGTGCCATGCAGTACGCTTCGGCTTTCAATGGCTTAGTGATCAATCAGCCCCACCACAAAACCCTCGCCGCAGGGGGGCAGATGCACGAAGGGCTGATGAGCACTTCATTGGGTCTCAAGGGTTTGTCTGCGCTGGCCGAAGAAATCATGGTGCAGCGCGACCTCAGTCTGCTCGAATACGCCGCCGAAGGTGGCCGCCTCCACATTCACTTGGTTTCTACCGCAAAAAGTGTGGCGATGTTGCGGGCTGCGAAGCGGGCCGGGTTGCCTGTCACGGCCTCGGTCGCGGTGGCTAACCTGTGTTTTACCGACGAAAAACTGTCGGATTTCAACTCCAACTGGAAGGTGCTGCCGCCATTGCGTTCCGCTGCCGACACCGAAGCCCTGCTGGATGGCTTGGCCGATGGTACGCTGGATTTCATCTGCTCCCACCACACACCCTGGGATGAGGAAGCCAAAAACCTCGAATTTCCTTACGCCGAGTTTGGTATGACGGGGCTGGAAACGTGCTTCGCCATGTGCCGCACATTTTTGAGTAAAAAATTGACCATCAATGATTTGGTAGAGAAATTGGCGGTGCGCTCGCGTGAGGTACTGGGCCTCGCGGTGCCCCAAATCAAGCCAGGCGCAGTGGCCGAACTGACGGTGTTTGATCCCGATGCGGAGTGGGTTTTGGAAGAAAAAAACCTGCGCTCAAAGTCGCGGAACACGCCGCTCGTGGGGCAAAAACTATGCGGGAAGGTGCTATTGACTGTTGGCGGTTAGCCGTTGGCTTTTGCCCTTTGCTGTTTGCTGTTTGCTCCTTGCCCTTTGCTGTTTGCTCCTTGCCTCACCTGCTTCCCATCAGGTGCGCCGCTTGTCCTACCCAGTCTTCCTGAAAAATTTTGCCTGGGCTGATGCCCAACTTGCGGGCTGTGGCGATGACGGTGTCGTCGTCCCAGCGGCTGATTTGCTCCAGCGTGTGTACGCCGAGGGCGAAAAGTTGCTGTTCGGCTAGCGGCGTGATGCCCCGGATGCTTTTCAGGTCGTCGGTTTGGCGGGCGAGGTTGCCCTTGCGGCTGCGCTGGGCGGCTTGATGGTTGGCTTGTTCGAGCAGTTCGGTCTGCAAACGTTCGAGATCAGCGTGAGCAACAGCGAGTTGTTCGCGGAGGTAGTTGCGCTCGGCTTCGAGGGCAGTGGCGTTTTGCTCGAAAGCCAGCAAGCGTTGCTGCATGGCTTTGAAGTCGTTGTACAGCACCTGCCAGGCGCTCACCTCGTCGTGGAGGCGAGCGAGTTCTTGATCAAGTTGTTGGTTGCGGGCCAGGAGTTGACGGTTTTGCCCGTCCAGTTCGCCCATGCGCTGAGCGAAGCGGGCGGCATTGGCTTCGGCTTGCAGGGTGCGGGTGCGGTGTTCGTCGGTGTCGGGTATGTGGCGAGCTTGCTCGGCTTGGAGTTGAGCGACGGTGTCGCGCAGGGAGCCGAGTTCGAGGTACGATTTTTTGAAATCGGCTTCGCGCAGGTCGTGTTGGTTGCGGAGGTGGCCGTAGAGGCGGGCGAGGGTGT
>JAYSUY010001071.1:0-2758 GCA_043718855.1 Saprospiraceae bacterium
CCTCACTTGTACCGCCGCCCCCTCACTTCGTCACATACGGGAAGCGGCGGGCGATGCGGCGATTGATTTGCTCCACCGCTTCGTTGGCCGGGCGGCTCCAATCCACAGATACTTCGTCGCGGCCAGAGAACAGGTTGTCGCCGTCGCTGGCTGCGATGATGTTCGACATGACTTCCACGTCGGCGGTGCGGCCGCCGCCAAACCAAAACGGAGTACCCAGTGCGATATTTAGGATGGATGTACCCACCTGTACGCCAATGGATTCCAAGTCTGAGAGGTAGCGTTGCTTGATGGCTTTGCTGCGGATCACAGCATCCACACCCAGCATTTGGGCGAGTGCTTGTGGGTCTTTTTCCCAACTGTCTACGATACTGATGCCGTTTTCAGCCAAGATTTGGTTGGTTTTTTCCACTGGCTGCACGGTCACTGTGAGATCGCGCTTGCCGCGTGCACCGACGAGGTGAATCTGCGAATAGTACGAACGCTGAAAGGCCACGCTCTCGGCTTCTTCGATTTTGCGCTTCACTTCGGGGGTGAGGTCTTTGGGCATTCGCCCGGTGATCACGATTTGGTAGGGCAGCACCGCGACGGTCTGGTGTCCGGTGGTTTTCGCTTCAAAATACGGGTTTTTGTAGAAGCGGTTGCAGGAGGCGGCGACGAGCGCAGCGAGGAGGAGAAGGGTGGGAACTACAAGATGTTTTTTCATGGCGTAAAATTTTTTATGCCACAAAAGAACAGGCCCAATCCATTCCCATGTTTTACCAAAACCAAAAATGATTCTGCGAAAAAGTTAAAATTAACTACCCAGCAGAATCATCGGTGGTTATGAGGTAGGAGTTATGAGTTATGAGCGGCTTAACTCATAACTCATAACTCATAACTCATAACTGAACCGTCATTTCACGTCAATGATCGCCGTCCACACCGACAGCACTCCGTCCTGCAAGCGCGTCCAGATGGGCCGCACCACCCCATCGTGGACTGAGATGTGGTTGTAGTCGCCGAAGAACACAAACTTCGTAGGATCGAAAGGCTCCTTGCTGATTTTCACGTTTTTGAACGACTTGCCCCCGTCGCGGCTGGTGGCGAGGTACACATCAGTGCGCTCGTCGTCGTAGGCGCGGCGGTCGTAAAACATACAGTACAGATGGCCCGTCGCCTGGTCCACAGCCAGCCATGTGAGGAACTGTTGACGGCCTTTTTTGTCGTCGTTCACCCGCAGGGGCTTCGTCCAAGTGTTGCCGCCGTCGGTGCTTTTGGCGAGCCAGATGTCGGTGTCGTTTTCGCCGTTGCGCTGGTCGGCCCAGTTGAGGTAGAGCGTGCCTCGATTGGTGCCGTTGCTCAGGTCGCACACCAGTACGGGCATACCGTTGCAGCGAGTGATGCCGGGTATGTCGAAGGCCCAGCCGCCGGGCTGCTTGGCTGCTTCCACGTCTTTTTCGAGCCAAGTGCGCCCACCGTCGGTGGAGCGGTCGAACCAGATTTTGTTGTCCCAAGCCCAAGCCACATAGATTTCGCCGTTGGGGCCGAAGGCCGGCACTGCGCCCTCGGTCGTGTTGTCATCGTCGAGGCAGTCGCCCTCTAACTGGTTGATTTTCAAATCCTCTGACCAAGTGGCACCGCCGTCCGCGCTTTTGGCGAACAGGATGCGACTGTGGTCTTTTTCCAAATCCTTGGAGTCGTACTTGTCGAATTCCGTCCAGGAGCAGAGCAGGTGGCCAGTCTTCGGATCGGCGCAGAGCCAGTGCTTGTCCTGATCTTTCGGGTGGTGTGCGCCGACGAAGGAACCGTCGCTGTACGTCTTGCCGCCGTCGGTGCTTTTTTGGATCACAATGCGGTCGAGCAGTTTTTCGCTGCTCCAAGCCTTGCCCTCCGGGTCGCTCAGGTGGGCGTAGTAGAAATTGCCCGCCCAGTCGGCGATGATGACCGGGTCGCCGAACACGCCGTGCGACGATTTGAGGCTGGCACTCTGCCAAGTGCGCCCGCCGTCGTTGCTCCAGTATTGACGGTTGAGGATGGCCCCTGCCGCTACGTTCTGGGTATTTTTGGGGTTGACGCAGATGGTCGGTTCGCAGGGGCCTTGTCCTTCGCCTTTTTTGCCTTCGGCAATCAGCACGTTGTGGAACGAGTCTGGGAAAGCGAAGGTGGCTGGGGGCGGAGCGATGGTGCCTTTTTGCGAAGCGCAGGCAGAGAGGAAAAGGGCGAAAAAAGCGGCAGCGAGGAGGTGCTTTTGCATGGGAACGAGGTTTGGAACGATGACTATGAACGATGAACTGCGCGGTGCCTCATCCGACGAATTTGTCGTCGTGAGTAGTTTGAGAAGGCAATTCGTCCGACGACGAATTCGTCGGACGAGGGTGGAAGCATTGATTATCAACCTCATCAACCCTTATCAACCTCATCAACCTTTTCTATAAACACCTCTGCCATCATGCAGCGCGCGCTGCCGCCACCGTAGGTCTCGATGGTGCGGATATCGGCCCAGAGTAGGCGGGTGTGGCTTTCCAAAACGGCTACCTGCTCTGGCGTGAGGGCGCAGTAGGCCTGTTCCGACATCACGAGGAGGGTCTCGTCGCGGTCGTTGCGCACTTGGAGCATATTGCCCGCGAAGGAGTTCATCTGGGCCAGCGAGATGTTCACGACGGCCTTGCCGGTGTCCCCAAATTTTTGCTCCAACATCGCCCGCTCCTTCGGGTCGCGCACCGAGTCGAGGCAGATGACGACGAAGGTCTCGCCGAGGGCCATCATCACGTTGGTG
>JAYSUY010001072.1:0-7667 GCA_043718855.1 Saprospiraceae bacterium
CACGTTCAACCCCTCCGGGGTTGTATTAAACCCATCACCACTTCGCCCGGATTGCATCCGGGGCTATTCACGTTCAACCCCTCCGGGGTTGTGCGAAAGTCCTATTCAAAATAAATGCCCGCTCACAGTGCAGCCTTCGCCACTGATTTCCATCTTTGCCGCCAGTATTCTGGAATTATATTTTTCTGGGAAAACGAATCTCCAACGATCCTTCTATTTTTTGACAAAAAAGGGCAATTCTCAATTCTCAACTCACATGAGCGTAGGTACACCGGGCGGCCAGCCCGACAACTGGCAAAAACCTGAACTGAGTTTCTGGCAAATCTGGAACATGAGTTTCGGCTTTCTGGGCATCCAGTTTGGCTGGGCCCTGCAAATGGCGAACATGAGCGCCATCTACGAGTACCTCGGCGCCAAGCCCGACGAGATACCCATCCTGTGGCTGGCGGCCCCGATGACGGGCTTGCTGGTGCAGCCCATCATCGGGTACATGAGCGACCGCACTTGGCACCCCCGCTTGGGCCGCCGCAAACCGTACTTTTTGGTGGGTGCGATACTGGCTTCCGTTGCGCTGCTGTTCATGCCCAACTCCTCTACGCTCTGGATGGCGGCTGGTCTGCTCTGGATCATGGACGCGAGCATCAACATCAGCATGGAGCCGTTCCGGGCTTTTGTGGCCGATATGTTGCCCGAAAAGCAGCACACGCGGGGCTTCACAATGCAGAGTATGTTCATCGGCTTGGGCGCGGTGGTCGCATCGGCGCTGCCGTTTTTGCTCACCAACGTGCTGGGCCTTACTGGCGGCGACGACTGCTCTGGCACGGCGAGCGCGGTGCCCTGGTCGGTCAAAATTTCTTTCTACGTCGGGGCGGTAGCGTTCATCGGGGCGGTGCTGTACACCATTTTTACCACGAAGGAGTACCCGCCGCGCGACATGGAGACTTTCCAGAAAGCGAAGGCGGAAAAGAGCGGTTTCGGGGTCGGATTCACGGAGATCATCCACTGCATCCGCACCATGCCCGCCACGATGCGGCAGTTGGCGCTGGTGCAGTTCGTCACTTGGCCGGGCCTGTTCCTGATGTGGTTTTACTTCGGGGTGGCCACCACGCGCACGGTGTTCCAGTACGACGACGGCCTCACGAAATACGAGACGTACTACCGCCAGTACAAGTGCAACGCGAATGAGGGCCGCCCGACGGACTTTGCCGCGCTGGCCGAGCAGACGAAGGTGGAGAAAGCCGAAGACCGCGCTACGGCTGCTGAGATGAGCGCCAAGTTTGCCAGCACCGAGGCATTCGCTGCCTCCGTAGGCACCAACCTGAAACGCCGCTTGGACGGCAACGAATGGGGCGGCATCTGCTTCGCTTTTTACTCGTTAGTCACTTTCCTGTTCTCCTTCGCGCTGCCGAGCGTGGCCCAGCGGTTTGGGAAAAAACGGGCGCACTTCATCTGCCTGCTCTGCGGCGCGGCGGGCTTGCTTTCGGTGAGCCTCATCCACGACCAGTACCTGCTCTTGCTCGCTATGGTGGGCGTGGGCATCGCTTGGACGAGCATCCTTTCCATGCCCTACGCGATACTGGCTCCAGCCATTCCTGCTGAAAAAACGGGGGTTTACATGGGCATTTTCAACTTTTTCATCGTGCTGCCGGAGATTCTGGCTACACTGGGCTTCGGCTGGATAATGAAAAACCTGCTCGATGGCAACCGCGTGGCGGCGGTCACAACGGGTGGCTGCTTGCTCATCGTGGCCGCGCTGCTGTGCCTGCGGGTGCAGGAAAAAAGCAGTTAGCCGTTGGCTATTGGCCGTTAGGCCACCCTTAACTGCTAACAGCCAACGGCTAATAGCCAAAAGCCAATTCATTCACCATTTTTTTCACCAAAACAGTTTTTACTATGGATCCACTGATTTACACCCTCATCATCGGCGCAGTCGCTGGCTGGCTGGCCGGGGTCATCCGCAGCGGCTACGGCTTCGGGCTGGTCGGCAACATTGTCATTGGCATACTCGGTGCCTTCCTCGGCTCGTGGCTGTTCCGCCAGATGGGCGTATCGGCAGGCGGCGGGCTGCTCGGCCACATCGTCACGGCGGTCATCGGGGCCTTGGTGCTGCTGTTCCTGATCGGATTAGTGCGGCCGGCTTCGAGGTAAGCCTAGGGTAAAGTGGCGACAGGGCATTAAGCCACTGACACTGAACAAAAACGGGGGTTGAGGCCAAAATGGCTTCAACCCCCGTCGTTTTTGGGGGGAACAAAATCTGCGGCACCCCTACACATCAGTGTGCCACCACCACCCGAAGCACTTGCTCATCTGCTCGCACTTGATATACACCCGATTGCAAATCAGCGACTTGGATGGTGTACTGGTATGTTGGCTGACCCAATTCTATGTTCCGCACCGTGCGGCCCATCATGTCCGTCATCACGATCCGGCTGAGTGGCTCGCCGTTGCTTTCCAGCACGAAGGCTTGTGCGGCGGGATTGGGGGAGAGGCGCAGGTGGCCCGATTTTTTGGGTTCGGTCGAGCGACTTTTCATCTGGCCGCAGTTGCCGATGTTGTCCTGCACGATGACATACGACTTGGCAAAACTCCAGTTGCCCGCGAGGTCGCGCGACCAGATTTCGATTTCTTGTGTACCCAAACTGGAGCAATCAAACTCACCGGTGGTGTTGAGCAGCAAATCTCCCTCCCTACGGATGCGCAAACTGACCGGTACGCTGCAATTGTCTGTGCGCTTGCGCAGCCATTCCTCTGCCCGCAGTTTGACGCGGCCACTGGCACCTATGTTAACAGACAAGCCATTCAGCAATTCTATCGCCATCGGGGTGAGGTCGGGGGAGCAGCCGGGTGTGACCACCTTGCAATCAGAGCCGTTCAGGCCGTTGTCCTGCACGAAGACATAGGTGATGGCGTAGGTCCAGTTTTTTTTCAAGTCGCCTGCCCATACTTCTACTTCCTGTATGCCCAATTCGGTACAGTTGAAACTCACCGAAGTCGTGGTCGGTACGTCAGTGCCTTGCCCACGTTTGCGAATGCGGAGCGGTATGGAATTGGAGCAGTTGTCGGTTCTGGACAGCACGAGGTCGCCAGCAGATACCCGTGCCGTGCCGCCTGTGGCCGATGGGACAATATTAGTGCTTAATCCATTGATAGTCAATAAGGTTGGGCGCATCACATCGGAGGAGCAGCCCGGCAGCAGGAGCTGAACAGGTGCGCCACATTGCCCCAAATTGTCTTGGACGAGGATATAGGTCAGCGCAAAATCGGCATTTCCCTGCGGGTCTATGGCCCAAACTTCTACCTCTTGAGTACCCATATCTGCACAAGTGAACAGCACGGTGGAGTCGGCAGGTATGCCTGAGCCGTTGCCCACTTTGCGGATGCGATACTTGAAGTCCGTTACTCCACAGGCAGTGGTACAAGACCGGAGGAAGTCGGTGGCTTTCACCCGAATACCGACCATGTCGGTCTCCGGGTCGGCATCGGTGTTGAGCGGTTGCAGGGTAGCCGCAAGTCCGTTGTGGACGACGATGGTGGGGCGGCAGTTGGGGTTTTGCGCAGCAATAGAGTGTGCGAAGGAGAGGAGGAGGAAGGCAAAAAACAGGTGTTGCATGGAAGAGTGATTTGAAAATGAAGGATAAATGGTGAAAACTGAGCGGCTCGTGTCAACCCCACCCCCGACCCCTCC
Organism: Saprospiraceae bacterium; assembly: GCA_043718855.1. GTDB lineage: Bacteria > Bacteroidota > Bacteroidia > Chitinophagales > Saprospiraceae > M3007. Next base: position 3,686 of record JAYSUY010001072.1, read on the forward strand.
CCCAACGGGAGGGGAGATTAGACTTCGTACTGTGATGTCGCGCTGTGTCGTATCTCCCCTCCCGTTGGGGGAGGGGTTGACACAAGTTGCTACGTTGTCACCATTGAAAAACTTAGCGCAGCACGACCTTGCCGCTGCCCACCATTCGCCCCCCCGCGTCGTCCACCTGATAGCCGTACACCCCGGCGGGCAGGTTTTTTCGGTCAAAAATGTACAGGCTCCCGGTCAGCGGGCATTGTCGCACGGTGCGGCCCAGCGCGTCGGTCAGGGTCAGGCGGTGCTGCTGAAATGCACCCTCGCGCAGGCGGAACACCGCACTTTCGGCCACCGGATTGGGCTGCACCAGCACTGCCGATGACGGCTGAGCGGGAGAGTTGGGATGGTCGGTGCTGCTCAGGTCATCCAGTCCGACCGTGTGCAAGGTCTGGTTGGTCACGACGGGCGCGTTGAAGTCGAAGTAAATATTGGCTTCGTTCAAGATTTTAGTACCCAGCGGCACATTGGGCTGCTGCTCGATGTGGAAACTGATAAAACCCTGAGAGGCGGCCAAGTTGGTGGTGCTGTCGGGCAGCAGGATTTTGTCGAACGTAACCGTCAGTACACCTTGGCCGCTCAATGCCCACTTGTACGGGTGAGAAGCAGCACCGGGCCGCACGGTGGCCGGATCGAGCCAAGCAGAAAGTGTATCGCGAACGACGACGGTGAAAGCCGTGTCGGTGCCGGTATTCTGGAAGCGGATGAGGTATTTCAAATCTTGTCCGGGGCGGATGCGGTTTTCGGTGCCGTAGCCGAGCGGGAAACCTTGCTTGTCATTGGGGTCGTAGGCTCCAATATTTTCCAAGCAGAAGCGGTTCCAAGCAGGCCGTATACCGTTGATATTAAATTGATTAACCAGCCCGAGGCTATTGAATCCGTCGCAGCCTTCGGTGAAGGCGATGGCGAGATCGGAGAACGGGTGGCCCGGCTCCTGCTTTGATTCGATGCGCCAAGTGCGGCCCTGCGCAGGCATATTGATGACCAATTCCTCGCCCGGATCGTAAACGTTGTCGCCCATATCCAGCACAATCAGGTCTTCGATGATGATGTATTCCAGCATTTGGGAAATGCCGTTGCCGGTGTTGCGCAGGGTGAGTTGCACCATCGTATCGCCGAGGCAGTGTGCTTCGGCTTCGATGTTGGCACCCGACCAGCCGTTCACAGGTACACACAGCGTGTCGGGCCAAGCATGGGCCAGAATGCAGTGGGTTTGGCCGAGCACAGTGGAGTCGCAGTCCACCAGAACATTGAGTGAGAACTGACCGCAGGCACCGGGCTGTACCGGGCCCAAATTGAACCGGAATTTTTTGGGGCCGAGACTTTCGTAAGGCATCTGAGCGGAGACCAAGGTCAAGTAAGGGTCGAGTTCAATTTCTACCCAAGCACTGTCGGCAGGCTCTGAGCCTTGATTGCAGTACTGCACAAATACCGGGTTTTCGAAGCATCGACGGAGGCGAGGGGCGACTACATCAACGAACATCAGTGGGCAGTCGGAGAGGGCGACGCTGGTGAAGTTGGCGGTGTCGGTAGCCAGCATTTGGCTCATATCTACGCTATGGATACTGTCGCAGAGCGTCCACCAAATTTTTTGCGGCACGGCCGCAAGAACTTGGTAGGTCCCCGTGTCTATGAACATCCGATAGCGCCCCGTGCTGTCGGTGTTGCCGTACCAAGTGTTCTCGCCTTCGGCTTTCACCGACCAAGACCGCGACGGCGCAGGCTGCGCATCGGGTGTGGTGCAGTCGGCATCGGCATCTACCAGTACGCGGCCGGTGAGGTAAGCGCCTTCAGTGGTGGGGCGGCGGGTGCGGTACAGGCCCGCTTGTGTTCCTAAATACAAGTGTTGATCGGGGGAAATATCCATTCCGTGCGTCCAGCCCGTTTCACTTACGACACTCAGGTGGGGCATACTTTGCCAAGTAGCCCCTTGATCTATGCTTCGGTCAATTCTGGTATCGAAATCATCCAGCAGAGAAAAAATGTGGCCCTCCGCATTTTCCCAATAAATGCCCGTGTACAAAAAGATATCCATCTCCCTCCATCCCCACGAGATTCCGTTGTTGGCCGAATTGAACAGGTAGAGCTGACCGTCGGGGAGCCATCCCTCCACGATGATCGTACCTGAATTTCCAGCAAAAACAGTGGCATTTCCAAGCAGCGGAAGGGTAGCCACCAAGTCCCAAGTCAGCCCGTTGTCATCAGAAAACCAAACCCCTCCTTCGTCAAAAAATGCGGCGTATAGCCTACCAGAAGGGTGGAGCGCTATGTAATAAACGGACTCGTCGGGCAACAATGTCTCCCAAGTTTGCCCCAAGTCGGTGGAGCGTTGCAGCCCTAAAGTGCCATGAATGAGCAGCAAGGAATCCGAAAAAAACACTTGGCCACCCACCACTCCATCGGGCGGAGTGATGTCTTCAAAATTTTCTCCCCAGTCGTCGGACATCAGCAACGAGTTGTCCTTGACGATGGCCAGCCGCCCATTGCTGATGCCTATGGCGTTGTTGTAGTCGTACTCGCCATTGCGCTCCAAGATGCGCACCCACGTCAGGCCTCGGTCAAATGACCGGTGCAGCCCGTTGCTATTGGTAGCAAAAACGGTATCTGATGAGGCAAACCGCACTACGCGCGTGCCGCCCCGGTCGTACCCCTGAGCAGAAAAATCCCAAGTGTCTCCCCCATCGGCTGAGCGGTAAAGTGCTCTGTTCCAGATGCCTAGCACGTCCCCGTTGGGCAGGGCGGTGGTCAGGTTGAAACTCGTGATCGGGTGGTCTGACGGGAGTGTTTGCCAAGTGGCCCCATCGTCGTCTGAAAAAACAATAAAGTCCTGATTCTCTGCTGTGCCCAAAAGCCGCCCAGAGGGAAGGGCGCAAAAAGACGTTGGCACCCCCACTCCCAAAGGCAATGATGTGACCAAGGCCCAAGCATCGCCATGATCAGTAGAACGGTGCATCCCGCCTCCCGCACCGACAAAAAGGATCGTACCCGATGGCGTGACGTAAACATACTTTGGAAACTGAGGGCTGAGTAAAGCCCAAGTTTGCCCGTCGTCGGAGGAAATGTAGGCTCCGAACTGATCGGATGTCGTCCTCTGGTAAAACAGTAAATCCCCGTTGGGCATTTGGTAAAAATCTAAGTAAGGACTGTTGGAGGCGAGTACCGAGGAAACCACAGACCAAGTATGCCCCAGATCAACAGAGCGCCAGATAGTACCCTGCATAAAAGTTAGGAGCGCACCAGATGCCGTTTCTTGGATGTTCACTTGAGTGGGCAGGCTATCTTTCGTCATTTGCCAATCGACTCCTTCGTTGGTCGAAACGAAGAGCTGCCAACGCTGGTAAGTGACCTCTTGAAGGAAGTAGAAATTCCCGCTTGGCCCAACGCTCAGGTACGAGCTGTCCACTGCATGGTGGATGCTCAGTGGCACCTGCTCCCAATGCACCCCGTTGTCGGAAGAACGATAGAGCGGAAAAGTGGGGTAAATGGGTTGCCCGTACAGCGTGCCATCCTGTGCCAAAGTCACTTGGATATCGCCTCCGTCTGGGCTTTTGATTTTTTCCCAAAACGATTGGTTCTGCGCCAGCACACTTGCCAGCACACCCAGCATCCAAAAACAAAAAACGATTAGCCTTTTCATAAGCGACAAAATTAGATTTAGGTGAACAAGAAATTCATGTCTCAAAAGTCGCTCGCCCCTGCGCTATCAGCAAATACAAAAAAAAGCCTTTGTCGAGTAAAATATTTTTTAAAATTCTGATAACCAGTTTTTAAAAAATATTTTTGCCGAAAAAAAATACGAATTTGAAACGCCGATCGGGCTGATTTTCGCGGATGCTGCACCCCGAATCCACAAATTCCCAACTCAACCCATCACCCGTCACACCATGACCACAACTCTCCTCCTCCGCACCTTCCGCCAACTCCCGGCCAAAGACCTCCGCGCTCTCCG